>JBNJFK010000010.1:14464-24386 GCA_051746765.1 Bacteroidota bacterium | reverse complement strand
TTTGGATGCAGTCTCCGGATCGATCTTCTGGAGTTCATTGTAGAGAGCTTCCACCCCCTCTTTCTCCATGCGATCCTCCAGTCGGGCCAGATTGCTCGGATTGGCTGGGGGCAGCGGGTCCAGTGGTTGCAGAATGGACTGGAGATGGAGTGTGCTTCCACCGACATATACGACCGGTGTGTTTCGTCGATCGAGCTCTTTTTCAATCGATTCCCGTCGAGACGTAAAGGCAGCCACGCTCTCCTTCTGCTCCGGATCGAGACAGGCGATGTTGTGATGTCGAATTCGCTGCTGTTGTTCCGGCGTGGGCTGTGCCGTTCCAATCGAAACGCCCCGGAAACATTGTCGGGAATCTACAGAAAGGATCTCGCCTTCGATCTGCTCGGCAATCGCTACTCCGAGCTCCGACTTTCCGGAGGCGGTGGGTCCCAGAATCATTCTACGCGGTGACGTCGAGTTCATGATGGAAAGGTAGAGAATAATGATGGCTCTTTCTCCCTCTCATCGGAGCCATCCGGGCCGGTTTACCGGTTGTTTAAAGAGAGAGGATTTATTAGTATGGGCAAACCGTTTCTGCCCCGAAAGAGACTCTCGACAGAGAGGCAACCATATCCTCTAACCTGTTCATGGAATGAAATTTAACGTAACCAGCAGTGATCTGAACAAAGGGTTGTCTGCCGTGATTGGTGCCGTTCCGGCCAAAGCGACACTACCCATCCTCGAGACCATATTGTTCGAGTCTGAAGACGGGAAGCTGAAGTTGACGGCTACCGACCTGGAGATCTCGATCATCGAATATATCGATGCTGAGATAGAGGAAGAGGGGGCTGTTGCAATTCCTGCGCGTCGACTTCTGGATACACTGAAGCAGCTGCCTTCCATTCCGGTCTTTTTTCAGGTCGACGACCGGAACCAGATCGAATTCAAAACAGACCGCGGTACCTATAAACTGGTAGGAGAGTCGGCGGATGAATTTCCAGAGACCGCCGACATGAGTGACGGGGTGACGTTCGAGACAGATACGGATGTATTTCGCAAAGGAATCCAGAAGACGCTTTTTGCTGTCTCTTCCGACGATCTCCGTCCGGCAATGATGGGAGTCTATTTCGAAATTCTTCCGACAGGAACACGATTTGTTGCAACGGATGGCCACCGTCTGGTTCGGTATATGAACAAGAAGCTGAAGAGCGATGAAGAGACCCGCTTCATCGTTCCGGACAAAGCGCTCTCACTCGTGCAAAAGGCTCTTGGCGGTGAGACGTGTGAACTGACACTGTCCCGGGATTATGCTCGGTTCAAGAGCGGGAAAGCGGTCATCGTGGCACGTCTCATCAGCGAGCAGTATCCCAACTACGACTCGGTCATTCCGCGGGACAACGACAAGCAGTTGCGAATCTCACGGGAAGAGATGTTGTCGGCTGTTCGACGGGTGGCTGTATTCTCCAGCACAACCACACGCCAGATTCGTCTGGAGTTGGCCGAAGACAAGTTGATCCTTCGAGCCGAAGATCTGGATATGAGCAGTGAGGCGAAGGAGACAGTCGCTTGCGAATACCAGAGTGAACCGATGGAGATCGGCTTTAATGCCAAATACCTTGCCGACGTATTGGGAAATGTGGCGGATGAAGAGGTTGTCTTCGAATTTTCAACTCCAAACCGGGCAGGAATTGTCAAACCGGGAGAAGAGGAAGAAGAGGAGAAGATCTTCATGCTGGTGATGCCGGTGATGCTCAACAGCTACTCCTGACCCGCAACAACAGCATGTCCAGACTGGTTACGCTTACCACCGATTTTGGGCTCCAGGATCACTATGTGTCCGTTATGAAAGCGGTTATACTGAGAGAGACTCCTGCCGCACGTCTGGTCGATATTTCGCACGATATTCCACCACAGGACGTGATGGCAGGTGCCTGGGTTCTCCGAAATGCCTATCCACATTTTCCAGTGGGAACGGTCCACCTGGTCGTTGTTGATCCGGGAGTGGGGACCGAGAGAAAACCGATTATCGTCGAACTGGATGATCAGCTTTTTGTGGGTCCCGACAACGGGGTATTTTCATTATTGACGGCAAGGGACACCTTTCGTGCGTGGGAGATCAGCGATCCCGAGATCCGGCACGAAGGCAACTCTTCTACGTTTCATGGCCGGGACCTCTTTGCTCCGGCAGCTGCGCGTCTTGCAGACGGAGTCGCTCCGGATCGATTGGGACACCGCATTGAAGAGCTGGTTACCTATCGGTGGGCACGGCCCATTGCAGATCCGGCAGGTATCCAGGGGTGGATCGTTCACATCGACCGATTCGGGAATCTGATCTCGAATATTCCGAACGAGATGATTCGGGAGACGGTATCGGATCATCCACTCAAGATCTATGTCGGAAATACCATCCTGGAGGAGATCTCCACGACCTACGCCTCGGTCGAAGAGGGGGATCCACTCGCATGTATCGGAAGCTCCGGCATGCTGGAGATCGCTGTCAACAAGGGGAATGCCGCCGAAATGCTGAGCGTCGTCAAAGGAGCTCAAATTTCACTGGTCACACAGACCGGGTCCCGATAATTCAGGCCACTCCGGGTTACATACGGTTCGGAGCATCGATCCCGAGAATGGAGAGCCCGTTGGCCAAAATACGGGCAACCGTTGCTGCAAGTTTTGCTCGTGCCCGCGTCAACTCCGGCTCCTCTCCGATGATTCTGCAGTCGTGATAGAAGGACGTGAATGCCGAGGCGAGTTCGTTCAGGTAGTTGATCAGCCGATGCGGCTCCATGCTTGATGCAGCCGATTCGATAACACTACCGAATTCGAGCATCTGTTTGATGAGTTCTTCCTCCTTTTCGTGTGTGAGGAGTGTAAAATCTGCGTCTCGATCAGTCGGAGAGCTCTCTTTAACTTTGCGAAGAATGGATTGTATTCGGGCGTGGGCATATTGAAGGTAGAAGACCGGATTCTTTTCACCATCCTCTTTCGCCCGTGCAATGTCAAATTCAAGGTGGGTCGAGGGTGAGCGCATCAGGAAAAAGAAGCGTGTCACATCGGCTCCAACTTCGTCCATCAACTCGTCCAATGTGACAAAGTTGGCCTTTCTTGTGCTCATTTTGAAGGGTACTCCATCTTTGACGATGGTTACAAATTGATAGACCAGCACATCTACACGATCGGCATCCAATCCCAGAGCCCGGACGGCATTCATGACATCCGGATAGGTGTCGATGTGGTCGGCACCGAAAATATCGATACAGAGATCATAACCACGATTCAACTTGTTGCAGTGATATGCAATATCGGGTAACCGATAGGTTGGTTCTCCACTGCTTTTGATCAGGACGGTATCCTTGTCTTTACCAAACTGTGTGGTACGAAACCAAACGGCACCGTCCTCTTCATAGACCAGTCCTTTATCTCGGAGATCGGAGACCGTGCGGTCGATGGATCCATCATCGTAGAGGTCGTGTTCATTGAAAAAATGATCCATTCGGATCCCCATGCGCTCCAGGGTCGTTTGAATCTCCCGGAAAATCTCCTGTTCGGCCCTCTCTTTGAACGGTGTTTCATCGGCTTCGGCTTTGAGCGATTCTCCTCTCTCTTCAATCAGTTTGGAGGCAATGTCCCCGATGTACTCCCCTTCGTATCCACCTTCCGGAAGATCGGCTTCCATGCCCAGCTGCTGTAGATAGCGTGCTCGTACACTCTGGCCCAAAACACGCATCTGACGGCCGGCATTGTTGAAGTAGTATTCGCGGTCCACCACGGCCCCGGTCCACTCAAAAAGACGAGCTACGGTGTCGCCCAATACGGCATTTCGTCCGTGGCCGACAGTCAGGGGTCCCGTAGGGTTGGCACTGACAAATTCGACCAGAATGCGAGAACCGTCTCTTGACGTGCTCTTTCCGATGGCATCTCCTTCATCAACCATCTCTTTGAGCGCACGGGTGAGCCATTCTGTGGAAAAACGGATGTTGATGAATCCCGGTCCGGCAATTTCGGCTGAAGCGACACGCTGGGGATCCCAGGAGATCTCCTCAAGAAGATTGCCTGCAATCTCTCGTGGATTTCCGCCCAATTGCGAGCGAAGAACCATGGCCAGGTTGGTTGCTGCGTCCCCGTGTGAGGCGTCTCGGGGTTTCTCGATCTGGATCTCCGGCAAATCGCTTCTTTTCAGGCCTAGCTTCTCCGCTGCGAGGGTAAATTGTTCAATCAGATAATCGTTCATGGACCGCATTCAGGTTGTTCGGAATAATCTTTCAAATATAAACTTTCTGCCGGCCAATGGAACCCGGCGGCTAGAAGAGTCCCCGGCTTCGGAGGCTCACAAATTGATCCCCGGCGATGATAATATGGTCATCAAGTGGAATTCCGAGAAATCGTCCCGACTCATGCAGTCGACGGGTCAGCTGAACATCGGCCGCCGACTCTCGTGCCTGGCCTGACGGATGATTGTGCAGAACCAGAATACTTCGGGCCCGATGAAGAATTGCCCGACGGAAGACATCGGAAGGATCGACAATCGTTGCCGTTGCACCCCCCTGGCTTACGGTTTCATGGCCAGTCAGGTGTTTGGCGTTGTTCAGAAAGGCGACCATGAATACTTCATGCGAAAGGTCCCGCAAACGGGGTGCAAAGTAGGCTGCAGCATCGTCCGGGGAACGAATGGTGACGGAGGGACCCATGGTTGCCGTTTCCAGGCGTCTGGATAGCTCGAATGCAGCTTCCAGTGTGACTGCCTTTACTCTGGCGATACCCGGGATGAGTGTCAGCTCCCGCCAGTCACAACGGGTCAGCCTTCGGAGTGTGGGATAGCGTTGCATCACGTGACGAGAGGTCTCCAGAACATTCATGTCTGCAGATCCGGTGCGAATCAGGATCGCAAGCAGTTCGGCATTTGAAAGTGATCCGGACCCGAACCGAATCAATTTTTCACGCGGGAGTTCATCTTTCGAAAGCTGTTGAATCGGAGTCATGGCAATGAATCGGGAAACATTCACGTTTTCGGGGCGTTCTTCAGGGTGAATCCCGCACGTACCCCGCTGTGAAAGTAGGAGAAGGCGAACGGTTCAACCTTACAGCGGACTTTTTACAGACATCTTGTTACCTTGACCGGCCTGAATGCAGAATTGAAGAGGAGAATGCATGACCGACATTGGAGATAAGATCGATCTCGACTTTCACGTGAAAGCCGTCGTTGACGGCGAGGAGAAAGAGGTCCGTTTCGCCGATCTTCTGGGTGACTGGACGGTAGTCTCTGTCTACATGAAGAACAATACGTCCGGGTGCGACCGACAGAACCAGAGTTTGGCAGCCGAGCAGGAGTGGTTTCAACAGAAAGGTGTTACGTTGATTGCAATCAGTAAAGATGGTTGTCGCTCTCACAAGCGCTATGCCGAGAAACACGGGATCGATTACGTGTTGGTGTCGGATCCCGATTATCGGTTTGCAGATGCGACCAACTCCATTGTCGAGAAGAAGATGTACGGAAAGACATATGAAGGTCCTTCGCGGTCGGCCTGGCTGCTCGATCGCGAAGGGGTATTGCGTGGGCGGATTGACAAGATTGATACAAAGGATCATGCCGGCGAGCTACAATCGCTGGTGGAGTCGGTCCGGGAACGAGATTAACGTTACGGGAGAGAGATGAAATCATTGGTCATCGTAGAGTCACCGGCAAAAACGAAAACCATCCGACAATATCTGCCCAAAGGGTATGAAGTGGACTCTTCGATGGGGCACATACGGGATCTCCCTTCGTCGGCCAAGGAGGTTCCGGCAAAATACAAAAAGGAGCCCTGGTCCAATCTCGGAATCCATGTCGAGAACGATTTCGAGCCACTCTATGTAGTCCCGGCGAGTAAGAAGAAGGTGGTCAAGCGTCTCAAAGATCTGCTGAAAGAGTGTGACGAGCTTATTCTGGCAACAGACGAAGACCGGGAAGGGGAAGCGATCTCCTGGCACCTGGTGGAGATTCTAAAACCGAAGGTGCCGGTCAAGCGAATGGCGTTTCGGGAAATCACTCGAGAAGCGGTCGAAGCAGCCATGAAGCAGTTTCGCGATATCGACATGAATCTGGTTCATGCACAAGAGACGCGCCGGATCATCGACCGATTGGCGGGTTACACCATCTCTCCACTACTCTGGAAGAAGATTTCTCCCGGTTTGTCGGCAGGCAGAGTACAATCTGTGGCCGTGGCCATCCTGGTGGATCGGGAACGGGAACGGATGAAATTCCGGAGTGGGACCTACTACGATTTGAAAGCCTTGCTGAACCGGAAAGGAGACCCGACCACCTTTCCGGCGGTTCTGTCGCATGTCGCCGGTAAACGGGTTGCCAGCGGAAAAGATTTCGACGAGAGTACGGGGACGTTGAAGAGCCCCGGCAAGGTGGTCCTTCTGGACGAAAAACGGGCTGGAGAACTTCGTACCCGACTTCAAACCGCCGCATGGTCCGTCAAGGATGTAGACGTATCGACAAAAAAACGACACCCTGCGCCTCCATTCATCACGTCTACTCTTCAGCAGGAAGCGAACCGGAAACTTGGCTTGTCCGCTCGTGACACAATGAGTCTGGCACAACGGCTCTACGAGAGCGGACTCATCACTTATATGCGTACGGATTCGACCAACCTCTCCAATCAAGCGATTCAGGCGGCCAGGAGCGAGGTAACACGACAGTATGGAGAGGAGTATCTTTTTGAACGGGTTCGCAACTATTCGAGCAAGGGCAAGTCTGCTCAAGAAGCTCACGAAGCCATTCGGCCGGCCGGATCCAGCTTTCGCCATCCGGAAAAAACCGGATTGTCCGGAAACCTCTTTCGGATCTATGATTTGATCTGGAAACGAACCATTGCGACGCAGATGGCCGAGGCAGAACTGGAATTTACCAACGTAACCGTTACGGCCGATACCGGAGAGGAAAATGCCGATTTCCGGGCCAACGGGAAACGGATCCTGTTTCCCGGGTTTTTTCGCGCCTATGTAGAAGGGAGTGACGATCCGGAAGCAGCGATCGAGAATCAGGAGATCCCGCTGCCGACTCTTCACAAAGGAGACCCGACCGAGCTGAATGAGCTGGAGAGTATAGAACATGAAACAAAGCCGCCAGCCCGGTATACAGAGGCAACGCTGGTTCGTGATCTTGAGCGTCAGGGAATCGGGAGGCCCAGTACGTACGCCTCCATCATTAGTACGATTCAGGATCGGGGGTACGTCCTCTCTGAAGGAAAAACCTTGATCCCCACTTTTACCGCTTTTGCTGTAACGGAACTTCTGGAGAACCATTTTCCGGAACTGGTCGACCGGGAATTCACCTCTGGAATGGAGGATCAACTTGACCAGATTGCCCGCGGGGAACTGGACTCCCTCTCCTATTTGATCTCCTATTACAGTGGCGAGAACGGGTTGAAAGCGAAGGTGGACAACCGGGAGGACAAGATTGATCCACGAGAGGCACGAAAGCTGGATTTACCGCTGCCGGATCTAAACGGGATGGATGTGTTTGTCGGCCGGTTCGGCCCGTATGTACGACAAATCGAAGGAGACGAAGAGGTGACCACCTCGCTTCCGGCCGATCTGCATCCGGGGGATCTGACGATAGAAAAACTTCAAGAACTGATTCGGACCGAAGAAAAGGGGCCGCAGTCACTGGGCAAGGACCCCGAGACCGGTCAATCCATCTTTCTTCTCAACGGACGTTACGGGCCATATGTCCAGCTTGGAGAGGTGTCTGACGACAACAAGAAACCCAAACGTGCCTCACTTCTGAAAGGGATGAATCCGGGAGAGGTCGATCTGGAGCTTGCTCTGCGGTTATTGGAACTTCCCAGGACGCTCGGTGTGCATCCGGAGAGCGGGAAGGAGGTACGTGCGGGCGTGGGCCGATACGGGCCGTTTGTCGTACATGACGGAACGTTCAAATCACTTCCACGAACCGACAGTGTGCTTACGGTCGAATTGGATCGGGCACTCGAGCTTCTGAAGCAGAAGGGGAGCGGTCGTCGGAAAAGCTCCGAAATAAAGTCGTTGGGGGATCACCCCAAGCGCAAAGAAGGAATCCGGGTTATGGACGGGCGATACGGACCCTATCTCAAGGTCGGCAAGAAGAATGTTTCACTCCCGAAAGAGGTGAAGCCGGAAGAGGTGACCCTGGAGCAGGCGATTGTAATGATCGACGAGAAATTGGGCAGCTCCTGAGTTGACACTACCCGACGGGCCCTGTATTATGGTCTGTCGAGACCGGCAAAAAGCCGACTCAATCCGTCCATGAAAGGATGCTCATCGCCATGGAGAAGCGTTCGGATCACCATTTCAGCTACCCTCCCAATATCCACGAGCTGGACCTCGCATCGATGGTGACCATGTACCGGTCACGCGGAGAACCGCGCAAAGCGGGCCCGGGAGAGTATTTGGCATGTGCTCACAGCCAACAACTGCTCAAAGAGGGAAAATGGTGGTTCGGTCTCTACTACGGACAGCGTGCGTGGGACAGTCTGTTGACCAATGGTTCGGAAGGATATCCCCTGACCGAAGTAGAACTTCAGGTACTGGGCCTGGTCTCGCTCGGCAGGGACGATCTGTTCCACCGGGACTTTGTGGAGAAGAATTCCGGCACCATCCCCAAACTTGCTTACCTCGTGATCAATGATCTGAAGCAGTTCGGGTTTCTGAATGAATCCGAAGAAGGGTTGCTTTTACTGACACCGTCCGGAGAGAAAGCGCTGTTCGGAATCTCTCGTCGAATCTATCGCCGTACATTTTCGGAAGAAATGCTTACCGGATTGACCCGGGATGCCGAGGATATACTGCAGGGGAGCGGCAATGGTCCTACCCGTCAGGCGAACCTCTTTTGAATCGGAATTGAACCGATCGGAATTTATCATTATCGTGGGGCTTCAGATTGCAGGACAGATGTAACTCGTTCTGCAGACAGTAGTTGAAAAAACCGAGTTTATGGATTATACCCCGCTGGTAAAGGCTGTACAGAATGGGGATCAGGTGACGACAAACAAGCTCATCTCGGAAGCGACCCCGATCTTGATCCGTATGTTGATGGCGAGAATGAATGCATCCCGTTTGGATGCCGAAGATGCAGTGCAGTCGATGTTTGCCTACGTCATCGAAGCGATACGTGAGGGAAAGATTCACAACCCGAGCGGTCTTCTCGCCTATATGATCAAGACGTGCAGACACAACTATCTGAAAAGTCTCCGGGAGTATACGGTCAATTATGAATTGGGGATGTCTGGAGAACCGGCTACAGAGGCTGTTCAGTTGGAACGGCTCATCGAATCCGAGCGAATGGATCTCTATCAAGATTGTCTCGATCATTTGAAAGATGATTACCGGGAATTTTTCGAATACTGGGTCACCCATCCCGACGCGCCCGCCATCGATGTGGCCAGAGAGTTCGATATATCGGTCAACAACGCCTGGACACGGAAACATCGGGTGATCAAATGGTTGCAGGAGTGTATCAAACGGAAGCTTCGAATCGGTGGAAATCGGATGTAAATGGGAGTGATCGAAAATAAAAGTGTAAGGATCTGCTTGAATTTGGATCCTACACGTGGTGACAGAGCTATGTCCGAATCAGGACTCCGGGTGTGGAGACCCGGAAACAGGGGGGTCAACGTTGCAGACAGGGTAATAATTGATGTTCAGTGCAGAATTAAAGGTGACCAGGGGGAAGAATCATGAGCGATATAAACAATTTGCAGAAATTGCGTCGACAGGTGGATCAATACCTGAATGGTGAACTGACAGCAGTTGAGGCGGACCATTTTTGGGCGGGAATACTTCAGTATCCGGAGTTGCTCGATGAAATGGAAGCCGAAGCCGCAGCCCGTCTTTTGATTCAGTCGTCCCGGGAGGGGCGTGAAAACCCGAAACGTGAAGCTGCTGACGGTACAGGTTCGGCCGGAGGATCACCTTCGGG
>JBNJFK010000010.1:5539-14454 GCA_051746765.1 Bacteroidota bacterium | reverse complement strand
TGCGGATTCCACCCCTGCGATGGATTGCCGCAATGGCGGTTGTGGTGGTTCTTGCCGTGGGTTTGGGGCTTTGGAGCAGTGATCGTGGAGACACGGTGCCAAAACGGATCGAGCTGACGGAGATGATTGCCCCCGACATCTATCGGGACAGCCAAAGGGGGTATGACGAGAAGGATGTGTTGATCAATGAAGGGTTGGCTCAAGCGTTCCGGGAGAAACCAGACGATGCGATCGGGATCTATCGGGAGTTGTTGGGTCGGGAACTGACGGGTGCACAGGAAGATGCCGTCCGAATCAATCTCTCCATTCTCTACTACAACTCCGGAGCGTTCGAAAAAGCACAGAGTGAGCTGAACCGGTTGTTGAATGATGTGCGGGCAGACCGTCCGGAACGGTTGACCGGAAAATCCTGGTGGATACTGGGAATGAGTCAGGTAAAGTTGGCCAAGCCGGAAGAAGCCAAACACTCATTTGAAGAGTCGCTCAAGTACGATCAGATTCATGAAGTACAGATCCGGGAGTGGATCCGGAACGTACGGTGACACAGAGCACGGGCGGGTGATCGGTGCATACCGATGGTTCCATTGCAATGGCGTGATGAAGATGCCTATCTTGGCAGTATTCGCAGAGAATTATCCTAATTGGAAAGGCCGTGCAAAACCCGCTATTGAACCCTTCGGATCGCGAAGAGGATTTTGAATTGACGCTTCGCCCCCTGAGTCTGGAAGAATTCATCGGCCAGGAGAAAGTCATTCGCAATCTGCGAGTCTTTATTCAAGCGGCCCGAAAGCGAGAAGAGGCCTTGGATCACGTGATCCTGTCGGGGCCACCCGGGCTCGGGAAAACGACCCTGGCACACATCGTAGCGGCGGAAATGGGGGTTCGGATTCGACCAACCACCGGCCCTGTACTGGACAAACCAGGAGATTTGGCCGGTTTGCTCACCAGCCTGGAAGAGGGGGATGTTCTGTTCATCGACGAAATTCATCGACTTAATCCGATTATTGAGGAGTATCTATACTCTGCAATGGAGGATTACAAACTTGATATCGTGATCGATTCCGGTCCCAATGCACGAAGTGTCCAGATCGAGCTTGCCCGGTTCACACTCATCGGTGCCACAACCCGGAAAGGACTGTTGACGGCCCCTCTGCGAGCACGGTTCGGTATAGACATGCGCCTGGACTACTATGAAGTTCCACTGTTGCACCGTATTGCTCTCCGCACGGCATCCCTTCTGGGAACCGGGTTGAGCGAAGAGGGAGCACACGAGATTGCCAGGAGAAGCCGGGGAACACCCCGAATCGTCAACAAACTTCTTCGGCGAACCAGGGATTTTGCCCAGGTAGCGGATATGGAGACCATTGATGTAGCCATCGCTGACAAGGCGCTCAATGCACTTGATGTGGATCAGAATGGTCTGGACGAGATGGATATTCGGATATTGCGGGCCATTATCGAGAATTACAGTGGGGGACCTGTGGGTTTAGGGACACTCGCTGTTGCCGTGGGTGAAGACAAAGGTACGATCGAGGAGGTGTACGAACCCTATCTTATTCAAGAAGGGTTTATGCAGCGAACCATGAAGGGGAGAGTCGTTACCTCCAAAAGTTATAAATATTTGGGAATACAACCTCCGTCCTCAGGAAGCAAAGGACTCTTTGAGTAAGGGATCCGACCCTCTTTTTTTTGCTCCACGAAACCGACTTTCGTAGTTTCAACCGGTCCGTGATTGGACCTGCATGCAATTCAACGACAGACTGAATCCATACTCTCATGAAGCAACTCTTTACCTCCGAGTCGGTATCCGAAGGGCATCCAGACAAGGTCGCCGATCAAATTTCCGATGCCGTTCTGGACGAACTACTTTCCCAGGATGCCGAATCCCGTTCAGCGGTCGAAACAATGGTCACGACCGGCCTGGCGGTAATCTCCGGGGAAGTTTCCACTCGGGCATACATTGATGTGCAGGAGATTGTGCGTCGGGTCATCCGAGAGATTGGATATGACCGCCCGGCATACCGGTTTGACGGGGATTCCTGCGGCGTCCTAACAGCCATCCATCAGCAGAGCGCCGACATTGCGCAGGGAGTCGATTCCAGTGAAGAGAAGGAGCAGGGTGCCGGTGATCAAGGGATGATGTTCGGATATGCCATGAACGAGACGGAGCAGCTCATGCCAATGAGCCTTCAGTATTCTCACGATCTGTTGCGAGAGTTGGCACGGATTCGAAAGGAGACTGACTGGATGCCGTGGTTGGCGCCGGACAGCAAGAGTCAGGTGACGATTGAGTATGGTGATGATGGCACACCCAAACGGGTAGATACCATTGTGATCTCGACACAGCATCATGAGGATGTCACACAGGAAGAGATTCGGGAATCGATTCGGGAAAAAGTAATTCATCAGGTGATTCCCGAAGCGCTGTTGGATAAGGATACTGTCGTGCATGTGAATCCTACCGGACGATTTGTAATTGGAGGACCCCACGGGGACACCGGACTCACGGGTCGTAAAATCATTGTCGATACGTATGGTGGATGAGGCGCACACGGCGGCGGTGCATTTTCCGGAAAAGATCCGTCAAAGGTGGACCGGAGCGCTGCATACGCTGCCCGGTATGTTGCCAAGAATGTGGTAGCTGCAGGCCTGGCCGATCGTTGTTTGGTACAGTTGGCGTACGCCATCGGTGTAACCGAGCCTGTTTCCATTCACTTCAATACCTATGGTACGGGGCGTGCCAATGACCTGGAACTGGCGAGAGCTGTGGTTAAATCGATGGACTTGAGACCGGCCGGAATTGTGGATCGATTCCAGCTCAAGCGACCGATCTACCGTCCAACGGCTGCCTACGGACATTTTGGGCGCCCGGAATTTCCGTGGGAAAAGACCGACCTGGCAGACGATCTCTCCAACGCAATTTGATCAGAGTGGGTCATCGGCGGATGGCACGCGATGAAGGGCGGAACCGACCCGAAACGTTGGGCCGGATCCGGTAGTTGTTGTTCAGTTTACTCCGTTCATCTTTTCGAAGACTTTGTACAGTCCCTGGGTACCCAGCTCCTCATACCCCAGTGACATGGCGGCCGTGTAGAACTGTTCGGCCAGTGCAAGTCCGGGAAGTGCAAGCTGCATCCGGCGCGCTTCGTCCAGTGCAATTCGCATATCCTTTACAAAGTGTTTGATGAAAAATCCGGGATCATAATCGCCTTTGGATATCTTTGGACCGAGCTGATTGATGGACCAGGATCCTGCCGCTCCCTTTCCGATCACTTCGATTACCTCCTGTTGATTCATCCCGGCTTTCCATGCATAAAGGAGGGATTCAATGACTCCTATCATGGTTCCCGCGATCAGAATCTGATTACACATTTTGGTGTGCTGCCCTTTCCCGGGACCCCCCATGTGTCGAACATTTTTCCCCATAATGGAGAAGAGAGGTTCTACCCGGTCGTACGCCTCTTGTTCGGCACCCACCATGATGGCCAGTGTTCCCTCCCGGGCTCCCACATCGCCACCGGAGACAGGAGCATCAACACTCTGAATCCCCTTCCTGGCAGCCTCTTGATGAATCCGCTCGGCCAGTACCGGTGTAGAGGTGGTCATGTCGACCACTACGGATCCGCTCTCCGCTGTTGAAAGGACTCCCTCGTTCCCGAGAATGACTTGTTCCACATCTTGCGGGTAGCCCACAATCGTGAAGATGATTTCGGCATTCCGGGCGGCGTCGGCCGGACTGTCGGCCCATGTGGCTCCATTCTCAACGAGTGCATCGGCCTTTGACCGGGTCCGGTTATAGACTTGAAGGGTGTGACCGTTGTCTGTGAGGTGTTGCGCCATGGATGCGCCCATAACGCCGGTACCAATCCATCCGATGTTCATGTCTTTCGGGGTTTGTGTTCGTGTTTGTCGTTTTCAAGATAGAGAAAACGGCTGCTGCTTGTGAAATGGAATCTCCAACTGCTCCCCCTCCCGGTCGTGCGTGAGCCCGGAGACGGTGATGCCAACCAGTCGAACCGCTCGCTCACCCGCCTCTGTCGAGGTGAGAAGATGCCGGCCAGTCTGCTGCAGTTCACGCCCGTTGCGGAGGGGTGTTCCAAGTGTATGGCTGCGGGTAACGGTTTCAAAATCGTCGTATCGTACTTTGAGTGTGACGGTTCGGCCAGATGTCTCCAGACGCTCCAGCGAACGAAAAACGTCGATCGACAGCTGATCGATCCACTGGACGAGGGTTTCCAGGTCGGTGTGATCCTCCGGAAAGGTGTGCTCTTTCCCGACCGATTTTCGTATTCGTCGGGGTGTGACCGGTCGGTCGTCGACGCCTCGGGCGATGCGGAAATAGTGATGCCCTGCCTTGCCGAAGTGGCGTACCAGTTCCAATTCGTCGATCTTTTTCAGATCTGCACCCGTAAAGATACCGAGGGCTCGCATCTTCTCGCCCGTTGCTTTCCCGATTCCATGAAACGCTTCAATTTCGAGTCGATCCAAAAAGGGTTCGATTTCATGGGGCAAGATCACATGATATCCATTCGGTTTGTTGACGTCGGACGCCATTTTGGCCAGAAATTTGTTGACAGAAATACCGGCCGATGCCGTGAGTCCGGTTTCTTGCCGAATCTCCTGACGAATACGTTGTGCAACGCGAATCGCCGATTGCTGTCCCTCTTCGGTGAGCGTGACATCGAGGTACGCTTCGTCCAGGGAAAGCGGTTCAATTCGGTCCGTATAGCGTGAAAAGATCTTGCGGATCTCCCCGGAGACTTGGCGATAGATCTCGAAACGGGGTCGGACAAAGATGGCAGTCGGGCAGAGCTGGCGGGCCCGGGATGCAGGCATGGCAGAGTGGATACCCCAGCGGCGAGCTTCGTAGCTGGCGGCTGCAACCACACCCCGGCTGTCGGGTCGACCACCGACGATCACCGGTTTGCCACGCCACTCCGGATGGTCTCGCTGTTCGACCGATGCGTAAAACGCATCCATGTCGATATGCAGGATTTTCCGAACCGGTTTGTCATGGCTGGAGGGCATGATCAGGAGTGGCTTTGATAGAGCATTCCAGGACTAGATTCCGTAACTTTCGGCCAGTCGCCGGGCCTGCCGGCGTGTTGTTATCGATACGACTGCAACGAGGTCGAAGCGAGAGGGTCGGGGAAGGTCCCGGAACCGTCAAAATGTAAGGAAGAGACAGGACAATGGAAGAATTGAATGGTGTAATGATCTACTGGTTGATCTCCGTCGGGCTACTGGTCGGACTGGTGACGGAATGGGTGCTTGGCTACCGCAGCATGGGCCAGCTGAAAAATGTGCTTACAGGCGCTATGGGAACGCTGGTTTTCGGGATCGTATTCATTACGGCCGGATTGAGTGCTCCTCTGCTGTTTGCTGCTATGGGAACACTCGGCATGCTGTTTCTTGCCAATGCGTTCAGTGTCCATCCGATTCACGAACCGGATGCCAGGATCGAACGACGGTAAGAGAGGTTCGGTCATCGCCACTCTCGTCCGGGGAGAGATCGGTGGTAAGTCTGTATGCACCCGGACATGGAATTTCAGATTGGAGTATGGATGTCGAATGAGTATCGCTTTTTTGACCAGGTCAATATTGCCTTTGACAAGGCGGCGGCGTACACCTCTTTTGACGACGGATTGCTCAGGCAGATCAAAATGTGCAACAATGTGCTTCGGGTTGCCTTCCCGCTGGAACGGGACAACGGCAAGATCGAAGTGATCGAGGGGTGGCGGGTTCAGCACAGCCACCACAAACAGCCGACGAAAGGCGGGATTCGATACGCCATGACCGTCAACGAGGACGAAACGATGGCCCTGGCGGCCTTGATGTCCTACAAGTGTGCCGTAGTAAACGTACCGTTTGGCGGAGCCAAGGGGGGTGTCCGGATCGAAAAGTCCAATTACAGTCAGGAAGAACTGGAGCGGATTACCCGGCGGTACGCATTCGAACTCTACAAAAAGGGATTTATCGGTCCGCATAACGATGTTCCAGCACCGGATTACGGAACCGGAGAGCAGGAGATGGCCTGGATCATGGATACCTATCGCCAGCTCACGTCGGAACTGAATGCCGAAGGGGCGGTCACCGGGAAGCCGATCTCTCAAGGCGGTATTCGTGGTCGAAAAGAGGCGACCGGCCGGGGAGTCTATTTCGGAGTCCAGGAGGCGTGCCGGGATGCTGCCGACATGAAAGCGGTCGGTATGGAGCGGGGGATCGAGGGAAAACGGTTTGTCGTACAGGGGCTCGGGAATGTGGGGTATCATGCAGCGCTCTACATGATCGAAGCGGGTGCCCGAATGGTGGGTGTGGCCGAGCGCGAAGGGTCCATTTATTCTGAACAGGGGATCGATCTGGAAGCGTTGATGGCCTGGCGAAACGAAACCGGTTCCATCCTCGGATTTGAGGGTGTGACCGATCTGAAGGATCGCAACACCGTACTGGAAGCCGATTGCGACATTTTGATTCCCGCCGCACTGGAGAACCAGGTTACCGGAACAAATGCTCCCCGGATTCAGGCAAAAATCATCGCAGAGGCTGCCAACGGGCCCACGACATCGGAGGCACACACGATATTGAAGGACCGTGGAACGTTGATCATTCCCGACAACTATCTCAATGCCGGGGGTGTGACGGTCTCCTATTTTGAGTGGCTGAAAAATCTCTCACACGTTCGATTCGGGCGGTTGGGAAGACGTCACGAAGAAGTAACCATCCGGCATCTGCTCGGCGAGGTCGAATCGTTGACCGGCCAGACTATTACAGAAAGTACCAAATCCCGGCTATCGCAAGGGGCCGGCGAGCGGGAGCTGGTGGAGTCGGGTCTTTCAGAGACCATGTCCAGTGCATACCAGGAGATTAACGAGATTCGGAAGAGACACGATGTCGATCTGAGAACAGCGTCCCTGGTCAACGCCATCGAAAAAATCGGTACACTCTATCAATCGATGGGGATCTTTCCCTGATCGGCTGAATCACCAACCCAACGGGATGTCGCCATGAGCGAATCGTATCGAGCCCTGACACGTGCCTACCGACCACAGACATTTGATGATGTGGTGTCACAGGAGCATGTTCGGGACACGCTGCAGAACGCCATTCGCAACAATCGGATTTCGCACGCCTACATGTTCTGCGGGCCGAGAGGGGTGGGTAAAACGACGATGGCCCGGGTGTTGGCTCGTGCCGTCAATGGTGTGGAGGAGGATCTTGACGGAGAGGATCTGACGCGGACGCTGAACATCATTGAGATGGACGCCGCTTCCAATCGAAAGATTGAACACATCCGGGCCCTGAAGGAGGTGATTCGGGTTCCGCCGCAGAACGGTCGCTACAAGATCTTCATCATCGATGAGGTGCACATGCTCACCAAAGAGGCCTTCAATGCCCTTCTGAAGACATTGGAAGAGCCTCCGGAGCACGCCATTTTCATCTTTGCCACGACCGAACCGCACAAAGTGCTCCCCACCATTCTCTCCAGGGTGCAGCGGTTTGACTTCAAGCGGATCGGAGTACGGGAGATTGTGGATCGGTTGCGCACCATCTGTCGGAAAGAGTCGATCGAGGTGGATGAAGAGTCTCTGCACCTGATTGCTCGCCAAGCTGATGGAGCACTTCGCGACGCATTGGGTATGATGGATCAGGCCGTAGCATTTTGCGGCCGAACCGTTCAGTACGACGAGTTGCTCAAAGCACTCAACCTGGTGGGGACACACGAGCTTTTCGAATGGGTGCGCCTGATTCTTGACCGGGACAGTGAAGGCGGTCTTCGCATGGTCCAGCGACTCGTTCATGACGGAGTGGACATCCAGGAGTTTCTCGTTTCGTTGACCGAACATCTTCGAAATCTCTACGTTGCCACACATCCCGGACGGCTTGGTTTGATCGAAGCGTCGAAGGAGATGCAATCTCAGTATGCGGACCAAGCCAAGGCGTTGTCGGAAGAGGATTGGATGCGGATGCTGCATCTGGTCAGTCAGGCGCAGGTAACGCTGCGGGATGCGCGTCAGCCGGTGATTCAGTTCGAGATTTTGATGCTCAAGTTGATCCACATGGGACGTGCGCAGGAGCTTGCAACGCTGATCGATGAAGTTCGGGAACTAAAAAAAAAAGGGGTTGAACCGGTAAGTGGTTCGGTTCGGCCCGACCAAAAAACGGGAGAGACGCCTGAAACTTCTTCGTCTTCTGCCGATATACTCGACGAGACTCGAGCAAAGCCGAATCAGGAGGCGCGTGCGATGCCGGACGCCGGAAACGATTCCGAACCGGCACGGTCGAAGAAGGCATCTGACCGGAAAGAAGGAGCCGATCTGGATTCAGAGAATCTTTTCGGTCGACCGTCTCTGGGATCGGATGGCGAACCTGAAAAACCGGATGCGAGCGAATCTTCAGCCATCACTCGCTCCGATCCTGAGGAACGAAATCCGGGATCCACGGCGATGGAGTCCGGTGATGAAACCTCTCCTGCCAACCCGCCCTCCGGAATGGAGTCGGGAGACAACGGAGAAGACGATGGTCAAGTAACCGGCAATCGCCAGCCCCTGAAGATCGAACAGATTGTGGAGCAGTGGGATCAATTGCTGGAACTTGCAGAGAAGAAGGCACCTCGTATGCTCTATTTTCAGCTTCAGAGGGTTCAATGTCGGGATCTGACCGGCAACCAACTGGAAGTGGAAGTAGAGAATGAGTTTTCCAGTCGCTTGTTGGACGAAAACCAGGAGCTTCTGTCACAACTTTTTGCACGCGTTACGGGGCGTATGATTCGGGTCAAGGGTACCGTTTCGGTGTCGAAAGAGCCAAAGCGTGAACGAATGAGCCCGTATGAACGCTTTCAAGAGATACAGAAGAAGGATCCGACACTCAAGAAGATTGTCGAGCTCTTTGGAGCAGAGTTGGAATATTAAAGGTAA
>JBNJFK010000010.1:0-5529 GCA_051746765.1 Bacteroidota bacterium | reverse complement strand
AACGGATGATTGGAGATTGAATACAATGAACATGGCAGATATGTTTGGCAAGGTAACCGACATGCAGAACCGGATGAAAGAGGCACAGGAACAGCTTGGAGAGCTGGTCGTGGAAGCTGAAGCCGGCGGCGGCATGGTAAAAGTGAAAGCAAATGGAAAACGGGAGGTTCTGAAGATCGAGCTTGACCACGATGTGGTCGACCCGGAAGAGGTCGAGATGCTTGAGGATCTGGTGGTCGCCGGTGTGAACAAGGCGTTGGAGAAGGCGGAGGCAGCGGGAAAGGAGCGGATGCAGGAGATCTACAAGGAGATGATCCCCGGCGGTGGAGACATTCCGGGACTTGATCTCTCAAAGTTTGGACTCTGATTCATGCAACTGACATCAGAAGCACTCGAACGGGCCATAGAGGAGCTCTCCCGTCTACCGGGCACCGGTCGTAAATCGGCACGCCGAATCGCCATGTTTCTTCTCAAGCAGAGCCAGGAGCAGGTGTTCGAGCTAACCAAGGCAATTGAAGAGCTAAAGCGATCGGTTACCCGGTGTACGATCTGTGGTACCATCTCGGACGAAACGCCCTGCTCCATCTGTAGCCACCCACGTCGTGAAAACGGGCAAGTGTGTGTTGTCGAGGAGTTTCAGGATGTTTACTACATTGAAAAGACCAACGAGTTTCAGGGGCGTTACCATGTTCTTGGCGGGGTGATCTCTCCCATGCAGAGCATTGGCCCGGATGATCTGCGAATCCGTGATCTCATGGAACGTCTGAATTCAGAGGAGTCAATTGAAGAGGTGATTCTGGCTCTGAATCCGGATGCAGAGGGTGAAGCTACCTCATTTTACATCAACAAGTTGCTCAAACCGTACGAGGTGAACGTGACTCGAATTGCCTACGGTATTCCGATGGGTTCGCAGCTTGAGTATATTGACGAAGCGACACTGAGCAGAGCCTTTGCCAGTCGCAACCCGTTCTGATTGGCGGGCTCCCTCGAACCCAATTCGAAAGGACCATGCCCCACACACCTGTTTATCAATCTGCTTCTGTTCCTGTTTATCTGGCGGGATTATTTCTGCTTCTGTTGGGTTCGATCGGAGTACCTCATCCGCTCCAGGCGCAACGGCTGCTCGATTGGCAGCAGGAAGTGGCCTATGTGATGGATGTGTCACTTGATGCAGAGACGCACAAACTGCATGCAGAGCAGCAGATGACTCTCTTCAATCAATCCCCCGACACACTGGACCGTGTATTCATCCACCTCTACTTTAATGCATTCCAGCCGAACAGCCGCATGGATGTTCGAAACCGGACAATTCCCGATCCCGACTCCCGTGTCGGGGACCGGATCTCTCTGCTTTCCGACGAAGAGATCGGATATCATAACGTAATCTCTCTGGAGAGTGACGGGCAACCACTCGAATGGGAGGTAGATGAAACGCTAATGACGGTAACATTGGACGACCCTCTGCTTCCGGGTGAATCGGTACAGTTCGATATGGAGTGGGAAGGGCAGATCCCTTTACAAATTCGACGATCCGGACGAAACAGTGCCGAAGGAATCGATTATTCCATGGCGCAGTGGTATCCCAAGTTTGCCAATTATGATCGGAACGGATGGCACACTGAGTCGTACATCGGACGGGAGTTTTTTGCGCCGTTCGGCACCTTCGATCTCTCCATCACGATGGATCGAAACTATCTGGTTGCGGCTACCGGTGAACGGCAGGGTGAGCCGGAACCGGTTGGAAATGGTGCGTTGAAGTGGCGGTTTCTGTCCGAGCGGGTACACGACGTGATGTGGGCAGCCGATCGGGACTACCGGGAAGCAACCCTGGATATGCGTAGCGGACCAACACTTCGTTTCTATTACCAGACCGATCCGGTAGCCGAAAATGCATCCGAGTCGGAGCAGGAAGATCTATTGCGTCATTGGGAGGCGCTCCCGGGGTATACAGCCCGTGCATTCGAGTGGATGGCCGATTATGTTGGACCGTACCCCTATCCAGATTACAAAGTGATGCAGGGGGGAGATGGCGGAATGGAGTATGGAACCGGGACACTCATTACCGGGAATCGATCACTTGAAAGTCTTGTGGGGGTGACGGTCCATGAATTGGTACACGCCTGGTTTCAGGGAATTCTGGCTACCAATGAAAGTCGGGAAGCCTGGATCGATGAAGGAACCACTTCCTGGCTCTCGTCAAGAATCATGGCCGAGCTTTTCGGGGGGAATACCCGGGACCGGATGGACAATCACTACCAGAACTATCGGGCGATTGTGGATGCCGGCCTGGAAGAGCCCATGAATCGTCATTCCGACCGGTTCGACCGGAATGTGGCCTACTCCATCGCATCTTACTCCAAAGGGGCCATCTTTTTTCATCAACTTGCACATGTGGTCGGGGAAAATGTTCTCGATCAAACAGTTAAACGCTTCTATTTAAAACACGCGTACAGCCATCCAGATGGCGAAGATCTGTTGCGGGCGGTTGAGCGTGAATCGGGAATGCAGCTGGACTGGTACTATGATGATTGGGTCGAATCGACCCGGACCATCGATTACGCCATTGCAAATGTCTCCCGGACGGACAAGGGTACCCGCGTCCGGTTGGAGAATTCGGGAGAGATGCCGATGCCAGTCGATCTTCATGTCCGGCTCACATCAGGAAGAGAGCATGTGTTTCACATTCCTCTCGCCATGACGCGCGGGTCGAAGCCAGCCGAAGGTGATTCGGAGTGGTGGCACGAGTCCGACCCCTGGCGATGGGTAGACGACCAATACGATCTGAATCTGCCGTTCGAAAGAGATCTAATTGAATCGATGGAACTGAATCCGGGCGGGCGCGTGGCCGATATCGTACCGGACAACAATCTCTGGTTGCCCTCGGAATAGATACCGTTACCGGAATCAAGTGGGACGAGCCTCTGCCGGACCGATTTCAGAATAGAATCTCTTTTTAGCACATTTTTTCGTTGCATTCTTCTGCAAAGCCTGCGTAATTACGGGTGCCGGTATGTTCAACCGGTCCAACCAGCCCGACGATAACGAGAGAGAAGTGTAGAATATCGATAATCAGGCTGTTCACCGTGCCAAGAAAAAAAGGAGAGAGATGAAAGAGTCGGATGACGAGTTCGTTCCAAAGGGAGCGATCGCTTTCTTTTTGACCATGATTATTGTATTTGCAATTATGTGGGCCGTGATGTTCTTCGAAGTCGTTGGGAGGGTCTGAGCCATGGATGCATCTGAAAAAATGGCTCTGGGTCTGAGCGGAGGAATGCTGGCGCTCTTTTTTGGTGCCCTGATCTACGCATCAGCCATTCTCGAAATCGAAGTCCCTACCTGCATCACCGATGTGGAACCGTTCACCGAGCAAAAATTGATCGAGCTGGACGAGAAAGAGTACGAGCTCCAGATGATTGCCCGCATGTGGACATTTCAACCGTCGGAAATCACTCTTCCGGTCGGGTCGACTGTTCATCTCTATGTGACCTCACCGGATATCGTGCACGGATTCAAAGTGGAAGGGAAAAATGTAAATCTGATGGCGGTTCCCAATACCGTCAACTACATCAAGGTGACGTTCGGGGAGGAAGGGGTCTATCATTTCTCCTGTCACGAGTTTTGTGGTATTGCTCATCACACCATGGCCGGACGTTTTCGAATTACCGATGATGTGGATGAACCGGTGGCCATGGCGGGAGGTGATCGATGATTGACTACAAACTACCGCTGGATCGTTCCAGTAGACGCTTGATGGCCCTTCTACTGGTCCTGCCCATGCTCATGTTGATTGCAGGTGTTTACGGTGGATTAATGCAGACGCTATTCCGTGCCGGGATCATTCAGAGTGATCCGTTTATGGGGCCGGATTACTACAAGGGATTGACCATGCACGGGGTCATGAATGCCTTGGTCTTTACCACCTTTTTTGCTGTTGCCTTCGGGAATGCGCTTGTTCCGCACGCACTGAAGAAAAAGCTTCCATTGACCTGGGCCTGGGTCGGGGGCGGAATGATGGTGGTCGGATCGGTTGTAGCTTCCTGGATGATCTGGATCGGCGAAGCGACCGTTCTGTACACATTCTACCCTCCGCTTCAGGCACACCCTCTCTTCTACATCGGATTGGTGTTGCTGGTCGTCGGATCCTGGATCTCTTTTTTCAATTGGATTCCACTCTATTTGAACTGGAGACGGGAGAACGAAGGAGAGAAGACGCCGCTGGCAGTGGTCGGCATGTTTACGACATTCATCGTATGGTTTGTTGCATCCATCGCGGTGGCGGTCGAAATCCTCTTTCTCATCCTTCCCTGGGCACTGGGCTGGGTAGATGAAATCAATGTCATGTTGGCTCGCACCCTGTTCTGGATGTTTGGTCATCCATTGGTCTACTTCTGGTTGTTGCCGGCCTACGTCATGTTCTACACCATGATGCCCCGCTTGGCTGGCGGGAAACTCTACTCCGATATGGCTGGTCGATTGGTCTTTATGATGTTTATCATCTTTTCCATTCCGGTAGGAACCCACCACCAATACATGGATCCCGCTATTGGTTCCCAGTGGAAGTTGGTCCACGGGTTTTTCACATTCATGGTGGCGCTACCGAGTTTGATTACCGCATTCACGCTGGCGGCGTCTCTGGAGCATGCCGGAAGGCAACGCGGCGGAAAAGGGTATTTTGGTTGGATTCGACCTCTTCCCTGGTTCGAGAAGGAGCGCTGGCTCTTCCCGTATCTGATTTGCGGGTTGATCATTTTTCTTTTGGGAGGTATCAGCGGTATCATCAACGCCTCCTACCAGATTAATACAACCATTCACAACACGTCCTGGATTCCGGGTCACTTCCACCTGACGGTGGCCGGTCCGACATTACTGGCCTTTTTGGGAATGAGTCTCTACCTGTTGGCTCAGTACGGCAACAAGCCGGTCAAGATGAAGGGATGGGCCCTCTCGGTTCCCTATATCTGGACGGTTGGTGTCTTCATCTTCTCATGGGGACTGATGCGGGGTGGCTTGCAGGGCATGCCCCGGCGAACCAACACCGGACTCACCTACGCCAATCCGGAAAGTGATCTGTTCCGTCCCGAGTGGATGCCCTACATCGATATAACCGTGGTTGGGGGCGTGCTCATGACCCTCTCCATTGTGGTCTTTGCCGTCGTCTTCTTCGGAACACTCTTTGGAAAAGCGCGGGAATCCGAAGCTGTATTGATCTTCCCGATGAGTGAAGCGTATCACAACGAGGAGGTCTCCTGGCTTAAAAACTTCAAGCCGTGGGTAATCGTTGCGATCATACTGATCCTGGCTACCTATATCCCGGTGATTCTGGATGTACTGGAGGCAACAACGGGAGGTGCACCCCCCTATCAGCCGGACAACCCGATGCCGATGAGGTAGGATATCATGACACAGAGAAAGCCGGAAAATCGAAGTGAGAGGCAGTGTCGAACCGGTTGGCTCTTGTGGATCGTCCTGCTACTGATGGGGTCCGGATGTAGTCGGCTCGATGTGAAGGAGGACCTCACGCCCCTGGAT
>JBNJFK010000009.1:0-26236 GCA_051746765.1 Bacteroidota bacterium | reverse complement strand
TTGGCATCCTCCAGCGTAATCGTCACCGTCGAGTTGTCCCCAACCGTCACCGGACTCGACACGCTCACACTCGAATTGCTCGCACTCACCCCGCCCGCGACTACATCAAATTGATTGGATTGACCGGTGGGCGATCCTCCGTCCGTATTTTCCACCTGGACTCGGTAGTCTGTATCTGAACTCTGGATTTCGACCGAGTGACTACTCAAGACACCACTTGAAAACGACGCCGTAGTTCCAGACCCGGATGCCAGGGATCCCTGGTTCAGGGAGACTTCCACCGTCCCACTGAAATCCGTGATCGTATTCTCGTAGGCATCCACCGCTGTCAATTGCAGATCAAAGGGCGTACCGGCAACCTGATCTCCGAGCGATTCACCCGAACTGTTTTGAACGAGAAATCCGTCCAGATCTCCAGCTGTCACCGTAATATTCTGGGTGTCTCCGGTCAGTGAGGTTGCGGTCGCTTCCAGTTCATGAGTTCCCACGACCGTATCCCGATAGTGAAAGGAGACCGAGCTGACGCCTGCCGGAATGGTGATCTGTGAGTTCGTCAGATTCGCCGTGTTGTTCTGATTTCGGAAGACACCGCCACCGCTTTCACTTGAGAGTGTTACTGTGGTATTCCCGGTCGCCGGTCGAGCCGTGTTGGAGTCGTCCTGCAACTCGATGACGATCAGATCTTGTGTCACGGATCCGGCCGTCACACTCTGCCCAGTGGACGTAAAGACCACTTGCGTGGGGGATGGCTGGGAAGATGTCGTAATGGACGAGCTCTGCCCGGTATTTCCGTCTCCGTCTGTCGCAGAAATCCGGTGAGTGGTTCCGCCATCTCCGGACGTCGTAAAGACAGCCTCGGCGATACCGTTGCTGTCGGTCGTCGTAGGTGTAGTATCAAAGGAGCCACCATTGGTACTACTCCAGTCCACGCTATTCCCGCCTGTCTCGACCGGGTTTTCGTAATCATCGGCCAACTGCGCCTCCACGTTCACGGTGGATCCGGCTTGAGGCGATTGGGTATCCACAGTTACCAGATACTGGGAAGCCGAACCCGGATCTACATCAAAGGTATTGCTGGTACCATTCTGAGATCCGGGCCCGGCATCTGTTGCCGTAATTGTGAGATCCGTACCCGCATCGGTCACTGTTACCTCGCCCGTCCAGACGCCGTCGACAAAGGATTCAGTCGTTTCCGGGGAGATCTCCCCGTTACTGAACTCCAGATTCACCTCACCGCTAAATCCCTCAAATGTTGTTCCACCACTATCTGCCGCCCGGATGGAAATTTCGAACGAATCACCTGCCGTTTGGGGCGATGCGATGGTTTCGATGATGAACTGTGTATAGGAGCTTGCATTGACCGTAAAGGCATCCGTCAACGTATCCGATCCGCCGGATGGTCCCGGGTTGGAGACCGACACATCCCGGAGCCCGGTATCGGCCGCCCCATCGATCGTAATGGAGACGGTAAGTTCTGTGTAATCTTCATTCGATTCGGCCTCCGAGTAGTCCACGGTGATGTCCTCCCCGAAATCGACCGTCGTCACCCCGTTGGCAATCAGATTCTGACCCGTGAGTGTCACCTCGTAGGTGCCAAAATGGTCTCCTTCTATCGGGGAAATAGAATCCAAAACCGGAACCGGCGGGTTCTCCACGGTCAAGGTGACAGCATCGGTCTCCTCCCCTGTCCCGAGCGGCGGCGGGTTGATCACGGAGATATTCACCGATCCCTCCTCATCGATGTCCGAGGCCAATATGTCGGCATCCAGCTCCGTACTGCTCACAAAATTGGTGGTCCGATCGCTCCCGTTTACACGAACAATCGAACTGGAGACAAAATTGGATCCCGTGACCTGAAGCGTGAAGGCGTCCTCTCCTGCGTATTTACTGTCCGGATCGATGGAGGTGAGTGTCACCTCGTCCGGGTTGTTGACCAAAAAGAGATTGCTGCTTCCGTAGACGTCCGGATTGTCTACATAGAGGGCCCTGAGCTCTACATCTTCGGCTCCACCATCAAACAGAGTCGAGTGAGTGGCGGCTCCACTGGTGAACTGCCCGCTACCCACCACCCGGGTGTCCTGATTGACGGGCGCCTCCACAGAGTAGATCAAAACATCGTCTGCGAACGGTTCAAACGCATCGCCGGAACCGTCGGCACCTTCACGGGCTGTAACCAGGATATCAAACGGAGTACCGGCGACCTGTGTCCCGATATCCGACCCTTCATCATTCGTGACGGAGAAGCTCGTAATTCCGGTCACAGACACTTCGTTGGAGTAATCACTCTCCGGTCTATCCTCTTCGGTATCAGTGAGAGTTGCTGTCACGATGGCCCCCTGGTAGAGCTCCCCCTCTACATAACCACTTCCCTGTCCGGCGTCCATATCATCGAAACTCCACGTTCCTCCTGATCCCAGAACCTTCTCACCGATGATGCCGTCATCCACATAAATTGTGAGCGTTGCACCTGCGATCCCTCCGGAGCCGGTTACTTCGGTCGAATAGATGGTCAGGTTGTCAACCACCGTGGGTGCTGTTGTAGTCCCGTCCAAGATCGTCACTGATTCCGACGGATCGCTCTCCAGATCGCCTGGCGCTTCGGCCGTGGCCGTTAATGACTGTCCGTCCCGAGAGCTCAGGTCCACCCCTTCCAATTGCCAGGTATTGTCGATCAGAACCGTTGTCTCTCCAATCTCTACTCCATCACTGTAGACCCGGATCACGGTTCCCGGCTCCTCAACCGAGAACCCTTCGATGGTTACGTCCGATTCGGCGATGTACTCCCCGACGATTTCCGGCGCTTCGGATGGATCGGGGTCGGGTTCCGGTTCAGTTTCCTCGACCACGACGTAGGAGGAGCGGTCGGACAGGGCGTCCGTCGAATTCTTTGCACGAGCCGTGATCACATCCTCATCCGAGAATGTCCCTGATTCAGGAAGTGTAAACTCATAGCTCACATTCGGATCGACACCGACCTGTCGTGCAATATACTCGCCATTCACATAGAGGTAGAGGGTCGCCCCATCTACATCATCATCCTGATTCTCAACCGTGACCGAGGTATCCCCGACATCGGGATCGGTGGTGATGGTAGGGGCGGTGGTGGTGCCGGCAGGTTCTACATCATCACTGGTCAACGTCACGAACTCGGAAGCACACTTCCCGTCCACAGATGCTCGTATGAAAACGATTCCTGGGCCGGTTGACACTGCTGCGCTCCAGTCACCACCGCTATCAGCAGTTATAGGTGTGTCATCAGGGCTGACTAATGTGTAATCCGACTCAAAGAGTTGAATTTCTGCACCAGGTTCCGCAGTACCGTTAAAAGTCACATTCGAGCTATTCCCACTTCTACTTTCAGTAGTAAATACCGGCCGGTCCGTCACCCCGTCCGCACACGCAACAAAATCGCCTTCGGTAATCACCGTCTCCCCGGGGCTCAAATCCGAGGTCTTTTTCCCGTTTGTAGATGCCCGTGCCGTAAACTCCTCCCCGGAGATAAATGCGTCCAATCCCGTGATCTCCCACTCGAAATTGGTAACGGTCGCTGTCCCTACCTGCTCGCCGTCCTTATAGAGATAGACGGTTGATCCGTCCGGTTCCGAAAGCCGACCACTCACAGACGTGGCATCGGCGTAAATGGGTCGGTCCAATGTCGGAATCACCGTTGTGGGGTCCACCTCCACACACCCCATCCCGCCACCGGTCAATGCATTGAGTCCACCCGGGCATTCGGATTGCACCCCCAAATCCCCGCCCCCCAATACATCGGAAAGCACTCCGGTAATCCCTCGTTGAGCGTTGGTAATGGTAGCAACGGTCACCCGGAAATCGCTCGAAAGCTGAGTGCGAAACCCGGCCGGTACCTCACTCAACGGGAGATAAAAGTCGTAGAAGTATCCTGTGTCTGAATTGTTGCTTCCGTCCGTACCGTAATGAACCGACGAAATCGACTTCTGAAAATGGTCATCCAGATCGAACGAAGCGATTCGGTTGGCACTGCTGCCAGTCAACTCATTAATGGACACACGAAAATTGGTTTCCAGCACCACCTCATACTGAAACCCCGGGTTGATCCGGGAGAAGTTGGCCGCCTTGGGACCATACTGATCAAAATCGGTATTGAACACAAAGGCATACCCCTTCGATGCACTCGACTGACCCGCCAATCGCACCCGAAACAGGAGCGCATCATTGGCACTGTCGTAATACATAAACGCCGTATTGCGACCATCTCCGCGTTGACCTACGAGATCGGTGTGCTTCCCTGGAGGCCCCGTCCGCACATCCCGAGTCGGCTCTGCGCTGGTCTGATGGATCGGCACATAGGGGATTTCGCTCTCGGAAACATCGCTGTAGATGAAACCACTGGTTGTCTCCGAAACATATCCATCCCCGTTGGGATCCAGAATGGAAGCTCCATCCCCCGTTGCCGGCTTGTAGATGAGCCCTGGTACGGTCTGGGCCATCGAGACCGACCCCCAGCCAGCCAGCAGAATCAACAATGCCACAAGGCGGAGAATCTGCTTCATGGCCAGTCCCCCGCCTCTTCTTCCAGCCACGGCAGGAGCAACATCTGCTGCCCGCTACCCTGCAGGCGATTCTGAACACGATCCGGCAATCCAGGCTGATCTCTCTGACCATACGCTTTCAGGCGATCCGGTTCGACCCCCTGGTCAATGAGCCAGGCCCGAACCCACTCGGCACGTCCCTTCGATACCTCTCTTCGATAAACCGGCCAGTCGTAACTATCGTCTTTCGCTACAATCGAGAGATTGTAGTGCGGACGTTGAATCAGCAGATCCCGGATGGCCGTCAACCGCTGAAGTGTCATCGCTTTGGGTTGGGTCGAAAAGTAGTCGAACGGAAGCTCGTTTACACCGAAAAGCGGTGTTCCAGGAGCGACGCCGGTAATGGATAGGTCCCTGTCGGGCCGAACCGGTAGATCACTTCCGGTATCGGGAAGATCCGTCGTCGACTCTGCATGAAACTCCACACGACGATCCGGTGGAAAGACCCGATCCAATTCGGCATCCTGCGCACTCCGCACTTGATCCCGGTACCCTCGATAGCGAAGACGGTCTTGGGAAACCCCTTGATCAATCAGGTAGAGCCAAACGGCCCTCGCCCGATTCCAGGAGAGAAATTCATTCACGAGATCTCCACCCAACGGATCCGTATGCCCTGATACCAGTACACCGGCCTCCCGATCCTCTGCCAGGAGAGTCACAACCTGGTCCAGCGTTGAGCGCTGCTCCTCGCCCAACTCACTCGAGTTGATGTCAAAGAGAAGCCTCACATCGGAGATCCTCTCGCGAATTCCCGTATCCACCGGTGCGGCAAACAGCGTCGATCGAGCGGGCGGAACCGAAAGTGCGGTGAATGGCCCAACGGTTCGACCCGGGTGAGGCGGGCGTTGAATAGTGGGCGCTGAATCTGCTGACCTGAATCGAATGGCCAGTGTAAATCCCCAAAAGCCGCGTTCGATCTGTGCACCGGACGAGAGTACGTCTACACGTAACGGGATATGGTACCCAAACCGGGCATCGAGCCACGCCTCCCTGGAGAGACTCGTCGTAGCACCCACACCGAGAGGGATATAGGGTGTCGCTCCGCTTTCATACTGCCAGAGTGAAGAGCTCCCGACAGCAGGTCCCATGTCTCCAAGAAGCGGATCGTTTGGGGTGGGGACCTCTATGGGCCGATGAAAAAGCCAGCCGACCCCGCTGTACAGAAACGGTGTCGCCGAAGAGCTCGTCGTGAATCCGGATCTGCCCAGTGCGAGCAGAACTCGTCCCTCGAGGGGGACCCGCCGGCTCTTGAACGAGCGTCCCGAGAGCGTTCCAATCGAGGCACTCCACTCCGTTGCGAGCCGGTTGGAATGGGGAACATGGAGATAAGCGCCGAACAGGACGTCGGGAGACGAGAACCCGCCACCGGATCCATCACGTTGAAAAAGCGTCTGCAGACCGATTGAAGCGGCTCGATCCGAATCCGGCGAAGAGACACCGATTGCCTGCTGCGCGTGTGCCGGTGATGCACAGCACATCACAATCCACAGAGCACATACCCATGCACCAGCCGTACGCTTCCTTACACTCTGACCCATAAGACCACAACCGTACTGAGAGCACTTTAATTATTGCCCCAATAATCGGAAAATGATCTTATAGTTAATATTACAATAGACTAATCTTCAGAACCCAACTCTTCTTGCATCATTGAGTTGCAAGCTCGGACTAAACATTAGAATAATTTTATTTATGTATTTTATTGATGAAATTTCTTGCTTTTTTCAATCTTCCAAATCGACATCTTCGGGCAGGTCTTCATCATCCCCCATCACATCATTCATGCCGGAATCCTCTTCGTCATCCTCCTCGTCGTCGGACTGGACGGGGTGAACCGGCGGTTTCACAACCGCTCGGGCTCCGGCCCGCTTCAGAAGCATGACAATATCTGCATTGTCGTTGTCCAGCGCGATATTGAGTGCCGTATCTCCATTCTTGTCTTTGAGTCGAACGTTGGCTCCCTGATCGATCAGATATTTAACCACCTCTGTATGTCCTTCTCGAGCTGCGAGCATGAGGGCCGTATGCCCCCATCGCTGCTGGGCATTCACATTTGCCCCATGCTCGACCAAAAGCTTGACTGCTTTCAATCTCCCCTCACGTGAAGCGATGATCACCGCAAGATCTCCAATCGGGACATCCTCTCCCAGCAGGTAGCGCATGATCTCCAAATTTCCGTTCTCTGCCGCGCGGTTGAGCGCCGTTCCTCCCATTCGGGTCTCTGCCTTGGGATCGGCCCCCTTTTCAAGGAGATAGCGAACCAGCTCCAAGTGATTGTTCTCGGCTGCAAGCATCAGTGCGGTCTCCCCGCTCTTGCTGGATTCATCAATGGAGGCTCCTTTCTCCAGGAGACTCTGTATATCGTTTAGCGCACCATTCTGTGCAGCCGTCAAAAAGGAAGATCGTTCCATAACAGGCGGAATTGATTGTGGCGTTCAGCATCCCGGGAGCCGGGCTTTCGGGCGAAAGGTAGGTTTCAAAACAATTGCGAACAAGCTACACAAGGGGTAAGTGACTACTTGAACCCCGGAGTCAGTGAATAGCCGTTTGCAAAATCTTTCCCGGATATCCGGCTCTTTCCGGGAAGTTTCAAGTCTTTGATTTCGACGGTTCCGCTACCGCACCCAACCAAAAGATATCGACCCTCGGCAAATATCAACTCGCCTGGAGTCAAATCGATCTCCGGCCCGAGACGAGCACGCAGAATTTGCACTTTCTGATTTCCGTAGAGCGTCCAGGCACCCGGATGAGGAATCATGGACCGGATGTGATTGTAGACCGAGGTCGCTTCCCCCTGGAAGTCAATATGGGCATCGTCACGAAAAAGCTTCGGCGCGCCCGATGCCTGCGCGTCGTCCTGTAGTACGGGATCCACCTTCCCAGAGGCGATCCTGTCTACGCATTCAACCAAAAGGTCGGCACCGATCCGGCGCAACCGTTCGTAAAGTTCGCCGGTGGTTTCATCGGGATCAATACGCGCTTCGACCTGTCCGATAATCGCACCGGTATCCACCTCTTGCTCCAAAAAAAAGACGGTGCACCCGGTCTTGTACTCCCCGTTTCGAATAGCCCAATGGATGGGGGCGGCACCCCGATAGCGGGGGAGGAGCGAAGCGTGAAGGTTGATGGCTCCCTTTGTCGGAATGGCGAGCAGGGCATCGGGCAGTATCCGAAATGCCACGACGACCAACAGATCCGGTTTCAGTTTTTCCAACTCGTCTACCAGTGCCGGATCGTCTGTTTTTTCGACGTCGCCGGTCGGAAGGCCCAACTCCCGAGCCTTCGCCTTCACAGCCGTCGGTTCGGTATTCGATCCACGCCCGCGACGTCGGTCCGGATTGCTGTAGACCTTCACGATCTTGTGATTCGAGTTGTATAAAGCTTCCAGGGAGGGAACGGCAAACTCGGGAGATCCCATGAAGACGATGCGCAGTGACCGTTTGCCCGTCACCAATTGCGTAATCTTCTTCAGGAGCCCGCTCATACCCTCTCTCCGGCTCTTGGAACCAGAGGATAATCTGTCTCGATCCGCCCCTTGTCGATCTTCTCGAGGCGCGACTTGTGTAGTCTGCGCCGGAACGCACTCAAATAGTCCAGAAACAATTTTCCGTCCAGATGATCCAGTTCGTGCTGGATCACCCGCGAGGTCCACCCCCGAAACGTCTCTTCGCGCTCACGTAAGGATCCATCCAGATAACGCACCGTAATTTCGTCCGGACGCTTCACCTTGTCCCGAACCTCCGGAATACTCAAGCACCCTTCCTCGAGTTCAATAAGCTCTTCGCCATGAGCATGAATCTTCGGATTCATAAAGACCATGGGACCGTAGTTCGGTTCTTCCTCCAGCTCCTCGGTAATCGGGTCGGCATTCATCACAAAAATTCGCTGGACGATACCGATTTGTGGCGCCGCAAGCCCGACGCCCTCTGCATTCTCCATCGTCTCCATCATATCTTCGACGAGACCTTCCAGTGCCGGATCTTCCGGATCCACCGGCTGGCAGACCTCCCGCAACACCGGATCATTCCACGTCACAATGGGTCGTACACTCATGCAAATTCTCCCCCACTCGATTTCATATAGTGATGCAGGATGAGGACGGCAGCTGCTTGATCCAACATCCCCTTTTCTGCTCGCTTGCTACGTGGAACCCCCATCTCGACCAGAAGCTCCATCGCCTGTTTTGAGCTGTAACGCTCGTCTACCCGCTCGACAGGAATGTCTGGAAACGCCTTCGTTAATCGTTCGACAAACCGCGAGACCATTCGGGTGCTCTCTCCTTCGCTCCCGTCACTGTGCAGAGGCCAGCCGACCACAAAGGCGGCCACGGGGACCTCTTTCACGATTTCACGGATCCGGTCGATCACCTCGAGCGGCGACCAGGTTGCCACCGGATTCACCGACAACCGGAGTGGATCGGTTCGAGCCACACCGATCCGTTTGAGCCCCACGTCAATGCCGATCAATCGCCCCGAAACCGGCACTACCCTTCGGCTCCTTCGAGCTCTTCGAGCGGTTGTCGCAAAAACTCTTTGAGGCGCTTGCTCGGTTTGAAATGGGTCTTGCGATGTGCAGGAACGTAGATCACCTCATTGGTCTTCGGATTCCGTGCCTTCGGCTTCGCTTTCGTCTCCTTGACCTCGAACACTCCGAAATCCCGCAACTCGATCCGGCAGGTCGGATCTGCGTCCATCAACGTTCCACGGATGGCCCCGATGACCGAATCCACCCACGGCTCGGCTTGGTTGCGGGGTACATCCATCGATTCTGCTACTCGTCGAACAATGTCTCTTTTGGTATACGTCATCTCTTGCATCGGGTCTTCGCCTGCAGATGCCGTACCATTTGACATCCCGTTTCGAGGCGTTCGCTTCCGGATTCTTTTCGAGCTCAAATATAACTGTTTTTACTTTACTTGGACAGGAAGAAAACCGGAAAAGACCCGTTATGCATCCTCTTGTTTCTACTATCGATAGGGAAATTCCCTTTTTGAAATTCACCGCCCGTTGTTCGCAACTCTTCGGGCCGGTAACAGGATTTATTCGTAGCGTACCACGGTTCGGATCCCTTCGACCTTGCGCACCCGACGAATGATCCGATCCAGATGGTCCAGATCCTCGACATACATGGTGAGTATTCCTTCGAACATCCCGCTGTCGCTGCTCACATTGATGCTCTTCATGTTGGTCTTCAAAATACGGGAAACCACATCTGTCAAGTCGGTGACCAGCCCGACGCGATCTTCTCCGATCACCTTGATCGCTCCCAAAAACTGTGAATCGATCTGATGTGCCCAATCCACATCGATGATCCGTTCGCCGTCGGTTCGAATCAGGTGGTTTGCATTCTTGCAGGAAGTCCGGTGAATCTTCACATCCCCGTTCCGACTGATGAACCCAATCACGTCATCCCCCGGGATCGGATTACAACAATTCGCATAGGCATACTTGACGTTGGAGATCTCGCCTTGTATAAGCAACTCCCCACGCGATCCACTCTGTCGGGCCGACGAAATAAACTTCTGCTGAAACTCCTCCTCGCTCAGGTTCTCCGTCTTTACATCCTCGGTCTCGGGAACGCGTCCCTTGCTCTTATACTTTCGTACGGCATCGTAAAGGTCGTTCACATCGTAGCGCGCCCGTCCGATTTCGTAGAAGATCTCCTGAAGAGATTCAAACTGCAGCTTGCGAACCACCTTCATCAGCTCCTGATCGGAGATTTTTACTTTGCCGCGTGAAAGTCGCTTCTCCCAGATTTCACGTCCCTGATCGGCAACATCCCGCTCCTTCTGTTTGATAAACTGTCGGATACGGGATTTCGCCTTGTGCGTCACCACATCGTGAATCCAATCCGGATTTAGGTTGATCTTGTTCCCGCTGATGATCTCGACCTGATCCCCCACCTCCAGTTTCTGACGAAGTGGAACCATCTTGCCGTTCACTTTGGCGGCCATGGCCCGTTCACCGATCTCGCTGTGAATTTCAAACGCGAAGTCGATGCAGGAACTTCCCTTCGGCAATGTCTTGAGCTCCCCGTCCGGCGTAAAGACATAGATCTCGTGCTGGTAGAGATTGAGCTGGAAATCCTTGACAAATTCGGTCGCCGCATCGGGTCGCGGATTGTCCAACACATCCCGCACCCAGTGGACAAAACGGTCGAGTGACGTATTCTCTGCCGACCCTTCCTTGTATTTCCAGTGGGCAGCCACCCCTTTCTCTGCAATCGTGTCCATGCGCCGCGTCCGAATCTGAACCTCGACCTTTCGGCCCTTCTGCGTAATCACCGTGGTGTGAAGTGATTGATACCCATTCGCTTTTGGAACAGAGATAAAATCACGAAACCGCTGCGGTATGGGCGTATACCAGTCGGTAATAATCGAGTAGACTCGCCAGCAATCCTCCTTCGTATGTGGATCTTCGAGAATGATCCGGATTGCAAAGAGATCGTAGATCTCCTCGAAAGGCTTCTGCTGCCGCTGCATCTTTCGGTAGATCGAGTAGAGATGTTTGGGGCGACCCTTGATCTCGAACTTGAATTGCATCTTCGAAAGCTCATCTTCGATCGGGTGCATGAACTCTTCAATAAACTTCTCGCGGGACGCTCGCTTCTCTTTCAGCTTCCGCGCAATGTATCGATAGGAGTTTACATCGGTTACCTTGAAACAGAGATCCTCGAACTCGTTTTTGACTTCAAAGAGTCCGAATCGATGTGCAAGAGGAGCATAAAGCTCCATTGTCTCACCGGCGATCTTGAGCTGTTTCTCTCGCGGAAGGTGATCAATGGTCCGCATGTTGTGCAACCGATCGGCAAACTTGATCAGGACGACCCGAATGTCCTCGGCCATGGAGAGGAGCATCTTCATGAACGTTTCGGCCTGCTTGGTATCCCGGCTCTCGAAGACGCCGGCAATCTTGGTCACCCCATCGATGATATGAGCGACCGTTTGACCGAACAGTTCCTTGATATCCTCCAGCGTTACCGAGGTATCCTCGACCGTATCGTGCAACAGGGCAGCAGCAACCGACTCGTCATCGATCGTCATATCCTGCGCCACGATTCGAGCCACTTCCAGCGGATGTTGATAATAGGGCTCCCCTGATGCCCGGGTAATGCCTTCATGCGAAAAGTAACAGAGACGAAACGCACGGGAGATAAGATCTTCATCCACTTCATGGAGGTGCTCATGGCACAACTCGACCAGCTCGGTCAGACTCTGACTCGGTACCGGCGGCAACTTGGCCGTCCGGAACTCCTCCATGATATCGATACTCGCTTTTCCCATCGTCGCTTTACCGGCTCCTCTTTCCCTTGATACCCTTCAAGTAATGAAAAAGGCGACCCCGGGATGAGTCGCCTTTACGTATAGAACCATGTTCCGGGGCTTCAGAATTCCAACGTCACCCCGAAGGCCCATCGACTATTCTGATTCGAGTAGAACTGATCGTCCTCAAAATGGCGAACAAAGCGATACTCTACAAACGGCTTGAGCATCGGCAGCGCAGTCATCTTGATTCCGGTAAGGACATTCCAATAAAAGTAGTCCTCGTCAAACTCTCCGCTCTCTGCCCCCTGTTCCACGGCCTTGAGGCTTTCACTCCCGATTCCCAACCCGGCGTAGGGGGAGAGCAGACCCAATGGGACGCCTCCGGTGGCAGCGACCCCGAAATCATAACTGTCCAATTCGGCTGTTGCCGTCGCGTTACCGAATTCAAAACTGTTGACCTCCTCACTGAAATAGCTGAAATGACCACGTACCTTGAGATCCACCAGCGGGACCATGTTCAGGATTCCCTGTTCGATCCGAAGACCAAAACCGTTCTCGGGTGAGGTATCCCGGTTTTCAAAAGAGGCGCCAATTCCTGTCTGTGCTACAGTCTGTTCCATCGGAACCATCAGCAAAAGCGCCAAGAGTGGCAGCACCCAGATCCCGGATTGTACCGTTCGTCTCCTTGTTCGATCCTTCATAATTGTTTCTCCCGTTGGTTTCGATTTGATCCTGTCCGCCTCCCCGGCCGTTCAAATCCGGATCAAGGCATCTGCTCTTATTCACCTTTCCAGTGCACCCACTCTACAGAAAAATGACCGAAGCGGGTTCCACTACTCAGTCTCGGTCGGAGATCCACTTCCTGCCGCCTGGTTCAGCCACACTTTTTCCAAACTGCGATAGAGTTGATCACTGGTAATCGGTTTCACCAGGTAATCGATATAGCTGGTTTGATCGGCATCATCCCGATTCTGTTGATCGGAATTTCCGGTAATGTAGATGGCCGGAATATCCCGGGTTTGCTGCATAATGTAAACCGCTTTCGTCCCCAGAATCCCCTCGCCCAGATAAATATCGGCAATAATCAAATCCACGGGGTGCTCCTCTACCAATTCCAACGCCTCCTCCCCGGTGCGTGCCCGGTACGTGCTCTGTATGCCCACTCGCTTGAGCATGAGCTCCAGGCTCAGAGTCAAAATCATGTCATCTTCCATGATCAGGACGGTTTTATCCGGAAAACGTACACTCTGGTGTTGCTGCATGTCTTATTTGGTTGCGATTAAATGAATGAGCTACTGGATCCTTTTACATCCGCTTTCAAGAATCGAATGCAAAGTTCGTCCGATTGTTCCGGGTTTACACCGCAGTGGGCATTGAGCTGGTTCAACAGTACACTCAGCACCTTTGCATTGAACCCCTCCGGATCGTCGTCATCAAATTTGACCATCGGGTATCCCGGAATTCCGAAGCGGATCTGAATTTCCACTCCCACTTGGTTCAACGCAAGGTACGGATCCGCCGAAAACCGATGATTGGAGAACTCGGCCAGATTGAACAGTTCGTTCAATACAAGTCCCGCCGTCACTGCCTGATTTACGTTCAACCGGACGTGCTCGACTTTTAAAACCAGCTCCCTCCCGTGACCGATCGCCTGCTGCTGCCACGAACCAGCCATACTTTTAATGTAGAGATCCAGATGGACACGTAAAAGATCATCCTGTTCATAGATTGACTCATGAATTCGTGCAATCGAATAGATTCGCCGCTGCACCTGGCGGAGACGGAAATTAAGCTCCGGATCTTCTTCGTCCAGCATTTGAAGGTCCATCAATCCGATGATGACCGCCAAATTATTCTTCACCCGGTGGTGGACCTCCTGCAACAGGACCACCAATTCACTGCGAATCTGCTTCTCGGTATGCAGCAGTGACCTGTTCTCCCGTTCCAACAGGACACGATCACTCAGATCCACATAGATTCCGTAGGCGTAAACCACCTCTCCATCCAACCAGACGGGAATGGTGCCGAGCAGAACCGGGATTTCCCGGCCCTCTTTACTGCACCGTAACGTTTCCCGTTGAACCGTTGTTCCCGAAAGTGTTCGGCCGGTAAACTCCTTCTCCTCCTCGTCCAGACCTTCGGGGATTAAAAGCTCGTCTACATTTCGACCGTAGGCCTGCTCGCTTTCGTATCCGAAGAGAACTTCAAATGCCTGGTTGCACCGCTCAATCCGGTTCTCCCGATTGACGAGAACAATGGCGTTGGTAGAGTGCTCGAAGAGCTGAACCATGAGACGGTAATTGAGATCGCGTTGCCGCTCCAACTCCCGTTCACGCGCTTCCCGATAGGGCTGCAGCATCTGCATCTGCCCGGAGACATCCTCGATCACGACCAGCAATGAGCCCGAGTTCTTGTCCAGCGGTCGTACTGAAAATCGATACCAGACCGGACGCAGCTCCGCACTACTCATCATCACTCCCGTGTGGCTTTGTGCTCCGTTCAGCACCTCCTGCACAGCCGGAAGAAGTTTTTCCCGGACATCTTTCTCCATCCGGATCGTCGTATCGTCATCCGAAAAGAGGTTCACAGATTTCAACCCGGACGGATCGAATCCCAACAATCCGGAGATCTCCTCCTTCCACTGCCGGTTCTCCTGAACCAACTCTCCATCCGGATTCAATACAGCACACGGATGCGGAAACGCATCCAGATTCATCTCGGTCTCGATCATTCCGGGTCCAACTTCAAATCCTTCATCACATCTTCGGGGAACACAGTGAAGACCCCGTCACAAAAACGGCCTAAAACTATTCCGATCCGAAATGGAATCCAATTTGATCATTTTAATGTATTGGAATATCACATGGAGCTTGGGTACGTTTCGGCACAGTACCCACAAGGAACTACGGAATCGGTTACCAATCGTGTAGGACAACCCGTACGCCGGCAGATGATATCCACATTCAGATTTGTACTCACTTTGACCTTTCTGTTCGTCCATGCTTCACAAGCATCTGCACAGACGAGTGACACTCGTATGGAGATCCGGGCAGAGGTCCTGCCGACGGAAGCGCCGTCCAAATCCCGTTTCGAGCCACTCCCGGTCAGTTCCTCTCGGTAAATCTGCCCGAAGAAGTCCTCTTGGAGAGCGATAACGGCCGTATTCGGATGGTCGATCTGGAGATTCTCGTTGGCCCGGACGCTGACCCGGCGGAGATGAGGTCTGTTACGCCACAAGAGTGCAAACGACTCGAGATCCCGTCGGGTGGCACGCTCTACATGAGAATTGGGGGACTCCTTCTACTGGAAGAGTACCTCATGGAGGGAGTCTATAGTGGAGAGCTCACTCTCGAAACCGTCTGTATTGAGGAGTAGTTCTTCCCATTCACGACTTGAGAACGTTCGTGATGTACTCCGGACGCCAATAGCACGGGTCCATCAGAAGGATGGACGAGAATTACGATCGATCGTTTGGCTCGCCGCTGTCGACCCACTTGATGGCATGAAACATCAGTTCGGAGGCGTGCCGGAGACCCAGCTTCTCCTTGATACGCGAACGATAGGTCTCCACGGTTTTGCTCGAAAGGTGGAGCTGATCTGCAATCTCGGCGCTGCTGTGTCCCCGGCCGATCCACTCGAATACCTCCAGCTCCCGATCGCTGAGTAGCTCCATGGGTGAATCCGTCGTCTCTTTCTTCCCCTGGATCATGCCGGAAAGGATCTTCTCGTTCATTTCACTGCTTACATAGATGCCTCCCTGAAGTACTCGGTCGACCGCTTCAAGGAGCGTCTCGCTCGACTCAAACTTCATCACATACCCCTTGGCACCGGCACGCAATGCACGCTCGGCATAGAGAGACTCATCGTGTCGGGAAACGACCAACATCTTGAGCTCCGGCCAGGGACCGGAGAGATGCTTGACCAGCTCAATGCCGCTCATTCCGGGGAGCGACACATCGACAAGCACCAGATCCGGAGGGTCCTGCTCTTTGAGGTAATCAAACAGCTCCTCGGCACGACCCAGCTGAGCCACTACGTCCGCACCGGAATACCCCTCTAAAATGCTCACCAGGCCCCGACGCATCATCGGGTGGTCATCAAGTACCACAATAGAACGACTCATTCTGTCTCCTCGTACTGTTTACACGGAATCTCTCCGAACACCCGGGTGATTCCGTCCGTTTCCGATTCAATTCGGAGAAACCCGCCCAATACCGATGCGCGATACTCCATGGTCTGCAGTCCCAACCCTCCGTTTCTGCGGTTCGATTCCCGAAACGCGATCCCGTTGTTCCGAACCTGAAATCGGATCTGGTCCCCTTCTGAACAAACTTCGACCTGGATCCAGTCTGGATCGGCGTGTCGAACCGCATTGGTTACTCCCTCCTGAACAATGCGATAGACGGCCATCGCTACCGAATTTTCCAGTTTCAGATCCCCTTCAATTTCCAGAGTGGGTTGGATTCCAAAAAGCTTCTCCATGTTGTCACACAAATTGCGAAGCAGAGGATCCAACCCTGTCGATCCCACATCATGAAGTGCCATTCCGCGTGAAAGTACCCGAACAAACTCGTCGGCCTCACGCACCATACCGGAGATCTCGGCCACCGACTCCGCACTCGCTTCCCCCTGTTTGCGCAACCGGGAAGCAAGTTGTTCGGAGAGCATTCGAATACCGGTAAGCATCTGACCCAATCCGTCGTGCAGCTCGCGACCCACCTGCTGCCGCTCCCGATCGTGCACTTCCAGCAGTCGCTGTTGCAACTTCCGGCGCATCACAAGCTCTTGACGAATCTCTTCACGCTGTGCACTCAGACGTCGGGTCTGCCGTCGCGACTCCCGGAGCAGTCGGGCGATTCGGATCCGGTACCGTCGAATCGAAGATGTCATCGCCACGATCGTTTTACCCAACCGATCCTCCGGTCCGACCGGTTTGAGATTGCCCGAGGGATCTCCTCCGGCGATTCGGTTGGCATGATGCCGAATCCGGTTCAAATAGTGAATCGAATCGTTGGCACGTTGAGCCAGCTCCCCCAGTTCGTCTTCACGCTCGACTCGGACGGGTTGAACCGCCTCTCCCCGGCTAATGCGCTTGAAAAGAGTCGTCAACTTTCTGATTGGTTCCGAAAGAGAGCGAGCCATCGCCCAAGCCAGCAGAAGTGCAAACAATAGAACCCCTGCCACGCTCCAACCGACCACACGATTCATTCGACTCATCGGTACATAGAGCTCGTCCCGATCAATCTTTGCTGCGACGATCCACCCCAGTTCAGGGACAGACGCCCATTCGCACCTCACTTCGACCTGACGATAGTCACGCACGGCTCGAGCCGCAACCCCCTTCCGGACTCCTTCAACCAGATCGGTATCGGTCAACTCCAACACCCTTCCAATCTCCTCACGGTCTCCGGAACCAGAAGACCCTTCGGACCCACCCGTGTGGCGCAAAGGGGTCACCAACCGATAGACGTCCTCTCGCTCTGCAAAGAGGAGCACCTCCCCACTCTCGCCCATACCGGTTCGATCCAGTACAATCCGGTTGAGTCCTTCAATTCGGATCTCCATCTCCAAAAACGCGCTCTGCTCATGAGTGTCAGCGTTCCGAACCTCCTGATAGAAAAGAAGACGGAGGTTCTCCGAACCCGTTCCGCGCCAGACTGAACGGACAGCCTCCCCGTTTTTCTGAAGCTCTTCAAGGAGGCCCTTCGGCAACCGATCCGAGGGTGCCCTCGAATCCGTATCACTTCGAACCAGAAGGTCTCCGTCCAGGTCCCGAATGGAGAGTTGGTCGATACCGGCCTGTTCCGGTGCGAAATCCGACAGGGTGCGAGTCGAATCTGTATCGCCGCGAACAATTCCTGTTAAATGGGCTATGAGACGGCTCCGTAGCTCCTCGTCAAGCTCTTCGCGCGGGACAATTCTTGCCGGCATCCAGGTTCGCGCAATTTGTTGTGCCTGTTGCCGACGCAACTCCATCGTATGATGAATCGATTCGATCCGTGAATCGAGAACCGTCTCCAGGAGCTGATGCTGCTGTCGTTCCAACGTCCGCGACGACTCCCGATAGAACGGAAGCGCCATGGCGAGAATGAGCAGCAAGCCGAAGAGCGCAAGTGCCAGTGTCAGTTTTCCCTGTATCTTCATCTACTCTGTCTGGAGTGAGTGCATCCCGGCTCCCGGTCCGGCTCCGGCGAGAACGGTCAAGGTGAATCCGGGAGGGTACAAGTGTACCCCGTGACTCCCAATTGAATTGAGGGGAGATTTTGTATTCCTTTGTAGGGGATCCCCTGACCTTTCAGGGAGTCGATCGGGCCTTTTCCCTCCATGCTGTAATCAAAGATCTCTCCTTCACAATCCCGACAGATTTTGTACCATTAACGTATCGGGTTGTGGATTCCGGTTCCATTGTCAACCGAACCGGAACCGACCCGTCAACCGCAACCATCCAGACGGGAGAATCCCATGATCAAACAAATTTTAGTCGCCCTGGATCCCGACCAGGATACCAATGTGGCCATCCGCTACTCCATCTCCCTTGCCAAACGTTTCCAGGCGCATGTCACGGGTCTGGCTGTGGTGGACGTAAGCAATATACCGATTCATACCGGATCCGGAACCCTGGACCTGGAGTATTACGGCCAGGAGATTTGGGAAAGCCTCACCCGGGAGACTCGCGACGTCGCCCAGGAACTTTTGGACCACTTCCGGAGCGAAGCCCGAAAGGCGGGCGTCTCACACCATGCAGTGGAGCGGGAAGGAGCCTCCTGGGAACGAATCGTATACGAAACTCGCTTTCACGATCTGCTCATCATCGGAAGGGATGCCCGGTTTTTCTACAACGAGCCGGAGCGGGATACCCGTACGCTGGCGAAAGTGGTCAAAAACGGTGTAGGGCCAACTATGGTGGTGACCGACGACTATCACGAAATCGAAACCATCATGGTCGCCTGTGACGGATCACCGTCGAGTGCCCGATCCATCAAGAGCTTTGTCCAATTGCTCCCTTACGGGCACGACCTCAAGATCGAGATGGTCTACGTTCAACATCCAAACAGTGGCGATGAGGAAGATCCGGTTCTCCTCGATTTGGAACGACTGGAAATGTACCTGCAGCGCCACTCGTTTCACAAGATTGTCCGGGAAGTGGTCAAAGGCGAGGACCCGGCCGAGACACTGCTTGAACTTCAAAAAGAGCGAAAACCAGATCTCCTGCTCATGGGGGCTCATTCGGTCTCGGCTCTTCGACGCGTCACCTTCGGATCCAACACCCACTCGCTCATTACCGAATCGAAAGTTCCGCTCTTCATGGCACCATGACAAACCCGGAGCAGGTGGAGATTACTATTTTGGGCGGAGGAGTGGCCGGACTGGCACTGGCCGGTGCGGTGGCAGATCGAGGGCATCAGCCACGAGTCATCGATCCGTCACTCGGGGACCCAGGCACCAAATTGCCGGCGGGAATGGTCAATCCGGCCATGGGTCGCCGCGCCAAACCGGGTTGGCAAGGGGAGGCGTGTTGGCAGGCTCTGCGGATGCGGGTAGACGGGTTGGCACGGTGGCGAGGGGTGGAGCCCCCGATTCAAGAAGGCGGGATTCTCCGACCGGCGTTCACCGATGAACGAGAAGCGCTCTACCACGAGTCGCTCGAAAAGTATGACTGGAGCGATGAGCAGATGACATGGCTTTCACCAAAAGAGGTCGGCCGTCGGTACCCGCACCTCCCGCCTGCCAAGGGGGCGCTCTTGGTCCGCCAGGGATATGCCATCCACGTACGGGAGTATCTCTCGCTCTACCGAGGCTGGCTACGGGAGCAAGGGGTCGACTTTCGTACCGAAGCGGCCTCCTACGACTGGTCTCCCGATCAAGACACCATTACGGTCCATCTGGAAGGCGGCGAACGCTTCCGGACATCACAGCTCATCATCGCTGCGGGAGCATCGAGCCGTACGTTTCCAGGGTGGGAAACGCTGCCGATGAACCTGGTCAAGGGCGAGATGGTTCATTACCGATCGCCGGATCCTCTCCCCTGGAGCACGACCATTGCCGGACGCGGATTTGTGGTTCGTCGTGGAGCGCGGGAGCTTGTTGCAGGATCCAATTATAACCACAACGCAGAAGACACGGCACCCACCATCGGTGCACGCAATCGAATCGATACCAAACTGAAAGAGCTGCTGCCGGGGCTGATTGACAACCTTGAATGGATCGATCAGTGGGCCGGGTTTCGGGTCACCACGCCGGACCGCCTTCCGGTGGCCGGACTCCATCCTTCATGGCCGGCTCTGGGGATCTTCAGCGGACTCAACTCCCGCGGACTTCTCTTCTCCGAACGGATCAGCAACCTGTTGGCCGGTCATCTGCTCGATGGAAATCCCCTTCCGGAAGAGATTCGACCCGATCGTTTTTTTGATTAGTCTTCGCGCGGCAGGCGTACCAAATTGAACCAGAACTCCTCGATGGAACAAACAGCCGACAGAAACTCATCTACATCGACCGGTTTGGTGATATAGCAGTTGGCATGGTGTTCGTAGGAGAGCTTGATGTCACGCTCGGAGGAGGAGGTGGTGAGCATGATGACCGGTATATGACGGGTCTGCTCCGACTCTTTGATCGCCTGAAGAACTTCGTGCCCGCTTTTCAGTGGCAGGTTCACATCCAGCAAAACCAGATCGGGAGGGGTCGCCTCCTCAAAATCCCCCGTCTGAAACAGATAATCGATCGCATGCTTTCCGTTGCGTACCACAGTGGTCGTATTGGCCACCTTCCCTTCGGCCAGGGCCTCCCGCGTAAGCAGAATATCTCCCTCGTTATCTTCCACCAGCAGGATGTGTACGCTCTTCATCGGATCCCGGATTGGTTGCGGTGTGAGTCGAAAAACACTCCATCACACCCTTCACTGACATGCTGTACCGGAAAGAGTACGAATAATTTCCGTCAAAACATTCACTCTACCATCGAAGCATACGGTCTATCCCCTGAAACTCCAATTCGATTCCGGGAGGTCGGCCGGATCTCCCGATTGTCGGCTGAATATTGAGATTACACGGAATTCCACATGTTGCGGATAGAACCGGGTGTACCCACATGCAACCCTCGATCATTCAAAATTGTCGGGCGGCCATCTGCACCGGGTCCCAGACCGGAGAGAAAGGGGGAGCATAGGAGAGATCCATCCAAACCAGATCCTCGACTGAAATCCCGGACGACAACGCAGTGGCCACCGTATCGATCCGCTTACCGCTACCCGGTCCACCGACAATCTGTCCGCCCAGCAGACGCCCGTCGGTATCTGAAACGAGTTTGACATGGATCTTCTCACTCCCCGGCATGTATCCGGCCCGGGTCCGACTGGTGATCTGTCGAGACTCAACCTTGTACCCGACGTTTTCCGCCTCTCTGACCGAGAGACCACTCCGCGCAATTTCCAGATCCCTAAATCGGGTAATCGCCGTCCCGACGACTCCCGGAAAGCGCGCTTCTCCACCCCCGATATTGGTTCCGGCCACCAGACCATGCTTGTTCGCCACCGTTCCCAGCGCAATCCAGGTTCGTTCTCCGGTTACCCTGTGAAGGGAATCGGCGCAATCGCCTGCTGCCCAGATATTCGAATCGGACGTCTGCATTCGTTCATTCACCGCAATCGCTCCTTTCGGACCCAGCGTAAGACCGGCCTTGCGTGCCATGTCGCTGTTGGGACGTACACCCATTCCCAGAACCACAAGATCCGCCGGATAGTGGCCGCCGGTCGTCCGGACCGTCAATGGCGATCCATCCGTTCCGGCATCGACCCCCTCCAACGACTCTGCCAGTGACAGCGTTACCCCGGCTTCTTCCATGCCCTCCTGGATGTGCACGGCCATATCCTCATCCAGAGTCATCATTACCTGGGGAGCCATATCGATCAGATGAACCTTGCTTCCAATCTCTCGAAATACCTCGGCCATTTCGATTCCGATGTACCCGCCCCCTACCACAACCACTCGCCCGGGGGGCTCCTCTCGCACGCGCTCAAGCAGCCCCAGGCCGCTGGCAAGAGACGAGAGTCCCACCACACCATCCAGATCCAGACCCGGCAGATCGGGTCGTATCGGTGATGCACCCGTCGCGATCAACAGATCTTCATACTCCAGCTCCATGCCCTCACGGGACGACAGATCCCGCACCCACACGGTCCGGGCGTCCGGATCCACTCGAATGACGTCGTGTCGCATTCGGACATCGATGTTGTACGATTCACGAAACTCGGACGGCGAACGTGCAATCAAATGTTTTGGATCGGAAACCTCTCCCGAGATCAGGTAGGGCATCCCGCACGCCGCATACGAAGTATGATCGCCTCGCTCCAGTACCACAATTTCCCGGTCCGGCTGCATACGTCGCACCTTCGACGCGGCCGACATTCCGGCTGCATCCCCTCCAATGACCACCAATCGATCGCTCTTCTTTTTCCTGCTCGCCATTATAAACCTCTCGTGATTGTCTATTTCTCTCTTCTTTTGTAGTTCCTCATTCCAACCGAGTCCGGCCAGATCCCGTTCAGAGTAAGAAAATTATCCTCTCGACTCCATCGAAACGTCGTACCTCCTGCCATTGATCTGCTCAACCCCTATCTTCTCCACGGTCAAACCCGGTACGGATCGTCCGTACTGCCCGGAATCCGACCAACCGGGCGGCATATTTATTGCGGACAAACCCGACAGGGACCGTCCAAAGAGCGAAATTGCGCACCAAGCCCACACCGATCGTACAATCAATACTCCATGGATCTGATCTCCTCCATTTTGCTTGGCCTGCTTCAGGGCCTTACTGAATTTCTTCCCGTCAGCAGTTCCGGCCATCTCGCCCTGGCACGTGCGCTCATCGGGGATGAACTCTCCCCGGGAATCACCTTCGAAATCGTGGTCCACTTCGGCTCTTTCTGTAGTATTGCCCTCTACTACCGAACCCGACTGATCGAAATTTTCTCGGATCTGTTCCGAAGCCTGACTCCCGCAGGGATTGCAGGCGGACGCTGGAAGAGCGATCCCAACACCCGTCTCTGCTGGATCATTCTGCTCAGCATGATTCCCGCCGTGGCGGTCGGATTCACACTTAAAGACCCCATTGAAGCATTGTTTTTGAATCCGGTCTTCGTCTCCTTCATGCTGCTGGTCACCGGAACACTTCTGTATTCTACCCGATATATCGGTCGGCCGACCGGCGACATTACGGCTACACGCGGCCTGCTGATGGGAATTGCGCAATCCTTTGCCATTATCCCGGGGATCAGTCGGTCCGGTTCAACCATTGTAACCGGACTCTACACTGGCATGAACCGTGACCAGGTAGCCAATTTCTCCTTTTTGATGGTTCTGCCGGTCCTTGCCGGTGCGATGTTGCTCGAAGTGATTGAACTTCAGGATGCAGGACTGAATGCCGGCGCCATCGGCGCTCTCGTCGCCGGTTTTTTTACCTCGTTTCTCTCCGGATATATCGCCCTCAGCTACCTGATCAAACTACTCAAACGAGAGAAGTTTCACCTGTTCAGCTGGTACTGCTGGGCGGTGGGTCTCTTCGGGATTGTCTGGTTCTGGTAGGAGAGCATCGGTGAACGACTCTCTGTCGTCCGAAATCCGGACCGACCCCGGAACTACCCGATCAACGCTCGAATCGGAGCAGACGCACCCGGTTCAGCCCGGTCAGAACCACCCTTTACGCCGGAAGTAGATCACCATGACAATCGTCAGAATGACCATGAGTGCAAGCGAGAAGGGATACCCATAGACCCATCCCAACTCGGGCATGTTCCACGGACTCGCCTCCGGATCAAAGTTCATCCCGTAGATCCCCGCAATGAACGTGAGTGGGATGAAGATGGTGGCAATGATGGTGAGCACCTTCATCACCTCATTCATCTTGTTGCTCACAAAGGACATATACATGTCGAACATCCCCATGATCATCTCGCGGCTTGTTTCAATACTGTCAATTACTTGTACCAGATGGTCGTACACGTCCCGTACAAAGATTTTCACCTCCTCGGCTATCAGGGGCGAGTCGTCCCGAATCAGGGTATTGATCCCATCTCTCAGCGACCAGACCGATTTTCTCAGGTAGATCACATCCCTGCGAAGGGTATGTATCCGGGCAAGATCCTCGTCCTGTGGATCTTCGAGTAGCGACTCTTCGACTTCCTCGATCTCTTCTCCAATCAAATCGAGCACCTGAAAGTAGTAGTCGACCACCGTATCCATCAACGCATAGAGCAGGTAGTCCGGACCGAATCGGCGCAGCCGTGTGGTCTCTTGTTGCAACCGGCGATAGATCGGATCGAAAAAATCGTGATCACTCTCCTGAAATGAGAGTACGTAGTTCTTCCCGAGAACGAGCGACATCTGTTCGGAGTGGAGCACCCTCTCACCGGCGTCGTTCGTCTGTGGGATCAACAGGCGCATCACCACAAAGATGGTATTGTCATAGTGCTCTACCTTCGGTCGCTGAGAGGTGCTCACAATATCTTCCTGAATGAGGGGATGGAGCCCAAAATAGTCCCAGACGGTCTTGAGTGACTCGATATCGTGCAGCCCCCGCACCTCAATCCAGGTTTTGGAGGGGTCGGTGAGATAGGTCTCTGACCGCTCAATTCGCTGGATCGGAATCACATCGTAATGTTCATGATCGAAGTCGTGAACGGTCATCCGCATCGTCTCCATCCGGCGTTCGCCGGTGTGCACGATCGTTCCGGGTTTCTCTCCCGGTGCCTTGCGGGCTCCTTTGATCTCCGGAAGGATGAGGCTTTTCAGTTTGCTGGATACGGTACGAACCTGACGTTTCATGGATGCTCTCAGGATTGTTGCTGTGATTTGAATCGACTGGGCGGGGCAATTCGCCGACCGAAGGTATGCAGAGATCGATCTTTTCCGTGACGATCGCACTGGAAGATCACTTCGCGGCACACCCACCGGGCAGAACTCCGTGCAGCCTTGAATGAGAGTACGAAAGAAGCCGGAAGATCGCGAATCAACCGACACGGAGTGGCTTCCGCTTCACAGTGGAAGCTTGTACCTTACCATTCAACGAGACCGGCGGTCGGAGAATGAATCCAGCGGACGAACGGGCACAGCCCTGATCGGCCGATTTCCGACTGCCCCGACCTGCAATCCGCAGACAAACCGGAAGCCCATGCGTTTTGAGACCCGTGCCATTCACAGCGGCCTGGACCTCGGGAACCCCTCTCGAGCCATCGTCCCTCCCATCTCACCGAGCACCATTTTCGAAATTGACCCGAAGGGGAAACAGGAGGGTGATTACCACTACACAAGGCTCGAAAACCCCAACCGGCAACAGTTCGAGGCGGTTCTCGCCTCTCTGGAAGGAGCAGCCGAAGCGGCCGCATTCTCCTCGGGGGTAGCTGCCGCAGCTGCTATTCTTCAATCCCTTCGACCGGGGGATCATGTCCTCATGCCGGAAGATGTGTACGCCGGAAACCGGATGCTCATCCAGAAGATCATGCTGCGCTGGGAGCTCGACGTCGAGTTTATGGCTGTTCACGACTTGAACCGATTGGAGGAGCATCTGCGAGAGGAGACCGCACTGGTCTGGATCGAAACCCCCTCCAATCCCCTCATGCGCCTGACCGATATCGAAGAGAGCGCCCGGCTGGCACACAAGGTCGGTGCGACGGTTGTGGTCGACAATACCTGGCCCACACCGGTCAATCAGCGGCCGATTGAGCTGGGAGCCGACCTCGTGCTTCACTCCACCTCGAAATATTTCGGGGGGCACAGTGATCTGCTCGGTGGCGCAGTCCTATGCAAAGAGATCACGCCTCTGTTCGAACAAATTCGTATCACACAAAAGCTGGGAGGAGCCGTCCCCTCTCCGCATGACTGCTGGCTCTTTACCCGCAGTACCCGGACGCTTTCCTACCGAATGCGCGGGCACAACGATCACGCCTTCACACTCGCCCGCTTTCTGGAGGGTCACAAGCGCGTCCAGCGTGTCTTCTATCCCGGCCTGGAATCCCATCCGCAACACGCCATCGCAAAAAAACAGATGGATGGCTACGGTGGCATGATCTCGTTTCTTCTCGAAGGATCGGCCGCTGATGCGATCGATGTCGTCGGACGGGCCCGCCTCGTGAAACGGGCAACCAGTCTCGGCGGCGTGGAAAGTACCTGGGAACATCGACAAAGCAGTGAAGGGAAAGGCTCCGTCTCTCCCGATACTCTTATTCGAATCAGTGTCGGGCTCGAGCACCCCGACGACCTTCTCGAGGATATTGAACACTCCCTGATGGGCTAATTCACTCCGGACCCCTTCCGGGGAATCCGGCCAACCAACCGCAACCCGCACGCCGACCATGCCACTCCGAAAAGTCGAACTGGTGATTCCCGAACCGAATGACGCTCTGATAGAGCAA
>JBNJFK010000008.1:0-26714 GCA_051746765.1 Bacteroidota bacterium | reverse complement strand
GCCATCGAGGATGTTCTCCAGTACCTGCAGGTTGGCCAGGGATGGCGCCGAGATTTTCATGCGCCAGGGGTGGCCGGTTCCGTCACTCTGAATAAAGTAGCCCAATTCGCCTTTTGGAGACTCCACAGCGTGATACGCTTGTGCACCTTCCGGCGGACAGATGCCGGTATCGGTCATCATGAAGTCGTGAATCATCCCTTCCATGGAGTAGTAAACCTCATCCTTGGACGGGTAGGCTTGTTTGGCGTTGTCTAACCGGACCGGTCCTTTCGGAAGTTTGTCAAGGCACTGCTCGAGAATTCGAATGCTTTCGTGCATCTCCTCCATCCGTACGTAGTAACGGGCCAGGTTGTCACCCTCCAGTCGGGTGGGAACATCAAATTCTACCTGGTCGTAGCGGGCATACGGTTCAAGTTTCCGAATGTCCATCGCATATCCCGAGCCCCGAAGTACGGGCCCCTTGGCTCCGATCCGAAGCGCATCTTCGGTCGTCAACACACCGACATTTTCATTTCGGTCAAAGAAGATTCGGTTGCGGTCCAGAAGCTTGTGGTAATTTTTCAGTTCTTCCGGGAATTTTTCGACGAATTCCCGAATGTAGGACATCGCCTCCGGCGTAATGTCGTTTGCCACACCCCCGATGCGTGCATGGGAGACCGTGAATCGGTGTCCGGTGAGCCGATCCATGATGTCGTAGATCTTCTCCCGCTCCTTGAAGGTCCAGATAAAGAAGGAGACCGCCCCGGCATCCATGACCATGGTACCGAGCCAGAGGAGGTGAGAGGAAATCCGGGCAAGTTCGCATCCGATCATCCGGATGTAGTGTGCACGTTCGGGAACGTCGACATCAGCGATCTTTTCGACCGCCGTGCAGAGGGCGACATTGTTGTTATAGGGGGAGAGATAGTCCATGCGATCCGTATAGGGCATGAACTCCTGGTACGTCTTGTTCTCTGCGATCTTCTCTACTCCCCGGTGGAGATAGCCGATGTCCAGTTTGGTTTTGAGGATCGTCTCGCCCTTGAGTTCGAGCACCAGCCGCAATACACCGTGCGTTGCCGGGTGCTGCGGACCCATATTCAAAATCATCTTCGAGTTGAGCGGGTCGTCGACATCGACCTCTTCGACGGTTGTGTGTTTGTCTTCCAGGCTCTTGTACAGTTTCTCCTGGTGCTTCTGGAAGAACGTCGACTCGGTCCTGGACGAAATATCAGTCTGCTTCATAATGGTTCGTTTATTCGGATTCCGGGGTCGTTCCGGGCAAATCGATGGATCCCGGGATGCCGAGCAGTGGAAACTCTTTTCGAAGAGGGTAGTAGGCGTAATCCTCCGGCATGTACATTCGGCGGAGATCGGGGTGACCTTCGAACCGAATGCCGAACATGTCGAACACCTCTCTCTCATACCAGTTAGCAGCCGGCCAGATCGGAGTCACGGAGGCTACGGACGGATCCTCTTCCGGAAGACGGACGACCAGAAAGAGACGCTGTTGGTCGCGCAGGCTGAGCAGGTTGTAGATGACTTCGAAGCGATCGTCGGTTTGGTACCGGTCTGTTCCGATGACATCGGTGATGTAGATATACCCCTTCTCGTGAAGCCATTCGGCAATCGACAGCAGGGCATCGGGCTGAATCCGGACGTGGAGATCTCCGGATGGATGGTGGATCTGCAGAACCTTCTCTCCAAAAGAGTTTTGAAGCTCGTCCAGGGTTCCTTTCAGGGACTCGGGGAGTGTCTGTTTCATATCAGGTATCGAGCATTACAGAGTGTTCGGTTTGAATCTTCTTCTGTATGTCCATCAGAGCGTGAATGACGGCATCCGGTCGGGGAGGGCAGCCCGAGATGTAGGCGTCTACCGGCAGAAAGTTGTCGACTCCCTGAACAACACCGTAACAGCGATGCATCCCGCCGGTGGAGGCACACGCACCCATGGCGATGCACCATTTCGGGTCGGGCATTTGATCCCAGATTCGCCGGATGGCATGCGACATTTTGTAAGAGCACCAACCGGCAACGATCATGACATCGCTCTGACGAGGCGAGAACCGAAACACTTCGGACCCGAATCTGGAGACGTCATATCTCGGTCCGGCAAAGGCCATCATTTCGATGGCACAGCATGCCAGGCCCATCGGCATGGGCCATGCCGCATTTGAACGGGCCCAATTGACCAATGTATCCACACGTGTGGTGAGATACCCTTCTCCCAATGCACTTTCTAGTCCCATAGTCGTCTCTCTCTAACGGTTGGATAAAGCTGGTTTCATACCGAAATCCAGAGTCCCTTTTTTGAGTGTGTATACCAGACCGATCATCAGGATGGCAATGAAGACCACCATGGATACAAACGGCCCGGCTCCCAGGCTTTTGAACCCGACTGCCCAGGGAACGAGAAAAATCACTTCCAGGTCAAAAACGATAAATTCCATGGCCACCAGATAGAACCCAATCGTGTATCGTTCCCGTGCCTGTCCGACCGGGTCCATCCCACTCTCGTAGGGGTTCAGCTTGTTCTTGTTGGGGCGGAACGGTCCCAGCAGGCGGGACAGTGACATGAGCAACAGCGCCAAAACAAGCGCGATGCCAAACAAGATGACGATGGGAACGTATGATTCCAGCATGAATTCGGGTTCGGTTACATAAAGTATCAAAATTACCGCCGGTTGCCCGGAATGTCAACGAATATTGGTGGCAGAATATAGGGTTTGTAGCGAAGAAAACCCTCCGGATTCTGACAGCTTTACCATCCGATTCGATCCTGTTCGTCGCCCCCCTGATCGCCCTCCTGCTCTTCGGGAGGTACCGGCATGACAAACCCGGGAGGGGGTTCAAACGAGCGCTGGCTCCATTCGACGGTCGAATCGGAACTGGCGTACTGCATGAACTGTCCCACGATCGGGAGTGCCGATCGTGCGCCCTGACCGACAAAGGTGTTGGCCGGAAAACGGATCCGCCGGTCCTCCCCACCGACCCAGGCTCCCATGACCATGTGCGGTGTCATGGCCACGAACCAGTTGTCGGCGCTGTTCTGTGTGGTCCCTGTCTTGCCGGCAACATCCTGGCGAACATTGTAGGCGTTGCGGAGGCGTACGCCCGTGCCGTGACCCCACTCGCCGCCGCTGATCACTCCCCGCATCATGTCGATCATGATATAGGCCGTCTCCGGGCTCAGGACTTCCTGCGTCATCTCGGGGTGGTACTCGACCAGGATATTTCCCTCTTTGTCTTCGATTCTGGTGATGGCGGTGGGCTCGATGCGAACTCCCTCGTTGGCAAAGGTGGTGTAGGCGCTGACCAACTCCAACAGAGAGGCGCTGGCGGTTCCGAGCGCAATGGAGGGAACAACCTCGTTTTGCGGTACCTCAATGCCCATTCGTCCGGCCATCTCGCTGATCGCTTCGGCTGCGGGGTAGAGGTCACTGAGCCGGTTTGTACCCGGCGCACCGGCGATTTCCGGCAGCAGACGAACGGTGACATTGTTCATGCTCCGGGCCAGCGCTTCGCGAAGTGGAACCTGTTCCGGTCCGTCGATGATGGAGGGATCACGAGGATCCCATCGATTACGGTTGGAATCGATGAAACTGACCGGGTATTTGGAGAAGGTGTGGTAGGGCATGTATCCGTTGTCCACAGCGACAGCGTAGACAAACGGTTTGAAGGTCGAGCCGGTCTGACGTCGCGACTGGTAGACATGGTCAAACTGTTTGCTGCCGTAGTCGGTTCCGCCCACCCATGCCAGGACATTGCCGTTGGTTGGATCGATCGATACAAAGCTGGCCTGCAGCAAGGTGCGGGCCTGTTTTACGGAGTCGACCCAGGCTTCGTCGGCCATCAGATGTTCGAAGACATCCGACTCCTGGTCGGTATTCAGCTCGGAGAAGGAATTTCGGTATCGGTCTGTCTCGCGAATGAAGCTGGGCAGAATGTTCGGATAGGTTTCCCAGAGACGGTCCATATACTCTCCGCCCGGAGAGGTCCACTCATTTTCAAAGATCGTCTGCAGGGAGTCTGCCTTCTCGCGGACGGCTCGTTCGGCGTGGCGCTGAAGGCGGGAGTCGATCGTGGTGTGAATGGTGAGCCCGTCGGCATAGAGGTCGTATCCATTCTCTTCGGTCCAATCGGTTACCTGTTGGCGTACATATTCGCCGAAATAACGGCTCTCCCGTCCGGAGCGGGAGGGAGGTTGGTAGTCGAGTTGAATGGGCTGCTCGCGCAGAGCGGTGAACTCGTCGGTTGGGATAAAGCCGAGCTGATGCATGCGGGAGAGGACAATATTTCGCCGGCGCTGTGCATTTTCGGGATTTCGTCTCGGATTAAAGTAGCTGACGGCCTGCAGTGTCCCGATCATGGTGGCCGCCTCTGATACGTTCAGCTCCCTGGCGGTCTTCCCGTAGTGCGTCTGAGCGGCCGATTCGATTCCGTAGGCGCTGTTGCTGAACTCCACCGTGTTCAGGTACATCTCGATGATCTCCTCCTTCGTGTAGTTGTGCTCGATCTGTACGGCGGTGATCATCTCCCGGAATTTCCGGGTCACAGAGAATGCTTGTCCGATCTCCCGGTAGAGGTTTCGGGCCAGCTGTTGACTGATGGTGGACCCTCCCTGCGGATTTCCCCGGAGGATGTGGTAGGGGATCGCCAGGGTTCGAATCATGTCCATGCCCCAATGCTCGAAAAAACGGTGGTCCTCCGTGGAGATCAAGGCGTTCACTACGTGGGGAGACATCTCCGGAAGCTTGACATCGGTTCGGTTCTCTACATAGTACCGGTCCAGCACGGCTCCGTCACGACTTAATACCACGGATGCAACGGCCGTCTTCGGGTTTTCGAGGCGTTCGATGGAGGGGAGGCCCTGAAAGAGAAAGATCAGATAGCCGCCTCCACCGAGCAGGGCGACCAGAAGCAGAATCAGCAGGAAGCGCGAGATGTTCTGTTCGTTGAAATATCGGGTTGAACCGCCACGTCTCGCCCGAGCCGAACCTGAGTCCGACGCAGAGCGATCGCCAGTCGCCTTTTCGGCTTCGCGTTGTTGTCGAATGGAACGCCGATACTCCGGATCGTTGAAATAGCGTTCACTGTCCGGTCTGGAATCTTTGGTCATCTACCGTCTCTTTGGGTTGTCTTCGGATCGATCCAGGGAGTCAGTTGTCGCTCCCCTGCGTTCCAAACAACGATTTCCGGCTGGCCATTCGTATATCGAACAGCGGTTCGGCTGGTGAGGAAGGCACCACAATTGATATAGGTGCCGCCACGCGAGTGCCGGATTCGGGGTGTATGATCATGCCCGCAAATTACAAAATCGTCCGGTCCAATTTCCAACGTTTCCCGAGCCCATCGATCGAGGCGGACAGGCGAATTAGCACTCTTTTTTCGACTCCACGAGGAGAATGCAGCCATGATTCGGAGGCCGGTCTGACTCGGAAAAATCGCTTGATAGAGTCGAATAAAAGAGGGGGAGCGAAGGAGCCGGTGCCAGATCGGACGCGGCAGATTCATATCCGGGTCTGCCAGTCCGTCTCCGTGCAACAAAAGAAGAGTGGAGTTGTCAATTTGCAATCGAATCGATTCGCCACAGACAACACATCCGATGGAATCAAAATAACTGCGCGTCCAGTTGTCGTGGTTGCCGGTGATATAGAGCGTGGGTCCGGTCACCCGGTTGTAGTTGGCCAGTGCTTCCCGAAATTGTGGCGCAATGTGCGGGACGTGCCCGGGGTACTCCATCCAGTAGTCGAAGAGATCTCCAAGAAGCAGTAGTTTCAGGTCTGCTTCCCGGCAGTATTCGAGCAGCTCGACTGCCTCCCGTTCCAACTCGTTTCCGGCCTCGCCACCGAGACTCCCCAGGTGGAGATCCCCGAGCAGGAGATAGCGGTCGTTCGGGTGCCTCCAGGATTCCATTCAGTTCTAGGATTGCCGGTTCATGATAAAGCGTATGAGCTCCTCGAAATCGGCAACATGTTCGTTGACGGGGAGAGAGCGGAGTCGATTGATCGCCCGGTCGGCGATGCGTTCCATGGTCTGTCTGGACGCCTCCATTCCGCCTTTTTCGTGAACAAACGCAACGATCTTTTCCACATCCTTCGAACTTTTCTTCCGTTTCCGCATGCGTCGCCGGATACGCGCACGTTCGGATCGACTGCCGTTTTCGAGAGCTTTGATGAGAGGGAGTGTGACCTTGCGTTCCTGAATATCGTTGCGGCGCGGTTTCCCTACATCCTTCAGGCCGTAGTCGAAGAGGTCATCGACAATCTGAAAGCAGATGCCGATATCCATTCCCACCTTCTCCATCTCTTTGTGAACGTTCTCGTCATCGGTGGAGACGATCGCACCACAGTGGCAGCAGGCGGCGATCAGACTGGCGGTCTTCTCCGAGATGATCTGGAAGTATCGCTCCTCGGTCATGTTGAAGAGTTTCGATGTTTTCAGCTGTCGAAGCTCGCCCTCACTCATCTTTCGTACGGCGGTCGAGAGAACATGCAGCAGGGTGTATTCCCGATTGTCCAATGCAATCAAAAGACCCTTCGAGAGGAGAAAATCACCCAGCAAGACCCCTGCTTTGTTTCGCCACAGTTTGTTGATGCTGAGAAGCCCGCGTCTCCGGTTCGACTCATCGACAACGTCGTCATGAATGAGCGTTGCCGTATGCAGAAGTTCAATCATTGTGGCTGCCACATAGCTGCGGTGGTTGTTCCCGCCAAACATACGGGCAGTCATGAAGATCAATACGGGACGAATCTCTTTTCCCTTTTGTCGATGGAGGTAGTGGAGAATTCGGTCCAACAGGAAGACATCGGTTCGTACGGCGTCCCGAAAGAAGGTTCGAAATTCATCGAGCTGACCCTGGATCGGTCGGGTAATCTCCTGCAGGGAACGAGAGGGGTTCGTCGCTTCCGGAGACGTGGATCGGGATGACTTCATCTGTTGATTGAGGGTCACGTTTGCTTCGATTTTCTGCTTCCTGAGCGTACGTCGATTGACGGATCACAGGCTGCAAAGGTAGTCAATTTGACTGTTAATTATTTGCGCAAAGATGGCGCGGGTCGTAAGTTGACTTTTCACGGGAATATGGCTGAAAGGCAGAACTCTGTAGAAACGAGGATCTATGAAGCGGATTGGTTTGATTACAAGTGGAGGCGATGCACCCGGGATGAACGCGGCGATTCGGGCGGTCGTCCGGTCTGCGTGCCACCTGGGTCTCGAGGTCGTGGGTTGGAACCGCGGCTATCAGGGTCTGCTGGAGAACGAGTTCAAGGAACTGGATCGGCACTCGGTCTCCAACATTATCCAGCGGGGAGGGACCATTTTGAAGACAGCCCGATCCGAAGAGTTCATGCACCCGGAGGGTCGAGCCAGGGCGGGAGAGAATCTACGGGAGAAAGATGTCGACGGGCTTATTGTGATTGGTGGGGACGGGTCGTTTCGTGGTGCTGCGCTTCTGTCCGAAGAGCAGGAGATCTCCGTGGTCGGAATACCGGCAACCATCGACAACGATTTGGCCGGAACCGACATCACCATCGGTTACGATACAGCGCTCAACACCGCTCTCGATGCCATTGACAAGATTCGCGATACTGCGGATGCACACGACCGCCTCTTTCTGGTCGAGGTCATGGGCCGCGATGCCGGCTTCATTGCCCTGGATACCGGACTCGCATCCGGTGCCGAGATGATCCTGTTGCCCGAATCGTTGACAGACGTGGAGGATGTCAAGAACTCATTGAGACAGGTATTGAAAGAGCAGAAGCGCAGCAGTTTGGTGGTTGTGGCCGAGGGGGACGAGACCGGAGGGGCGCTGACCCTTGCATCGCAACTTCGGGAGGGCAATGAGATGAAAGAGTACGAGATGCGTGTCTGTATTTTGGGTCATATCCAGCGGGGTGGAAACCCAACCGCCCGGGACCGGGTCCTGGCCAGCAGACTTGGATATGCGGCCGTCAAGACCATGCAGGATGGACACGATCGTGTCATGGTCGGAGAGGTGAATAACTCGATGAAGTTGACGCCACTCAAAATGACCTGGAGCAAGAAGAAAGATATCGATTTCGAACTGGCCGAATTGGCCAAGGTGTTGCGTTAGAATGAAGAGAGTGACGCTGGATCTGAACCGTGCCCGTTCATTTTTGGACCCGGACAGCCTTGCCCCGGCCCGACGACGAGCCACGGATGCATGGCAGTCCCTTCTGGAGAAGAGAGGGCCCGGGTCGGAGTGGCTTGGCTGGCTCGATCTTCTGGCCGAACCGGATCTGGAGGGTTTGAAACAACTGGACGCACAAGCCGGCGAGATCCGTCAGGATGCAGATCTTCTGGTGGTTTGTGGAATTGGTGGTTCCTACATGGGAAGCCGTGCCGTCCGGGACGCGCTGAGAGGCATATCTGCTCAACACGGTGTCGATCTTCGGTTTGCGGGCCACCATATGGGCAGCCGTGCCCATCAACAGCTGCTCGACGAATTGGAGACGCCCCGACCCGACGGACGGCCGAAATCCATTTGGGTGAACGTCATTTCAAAATCGGGAACGACGCTGGAGACGGCACTCGCCTTTCGCTGGCTTCGAACCTGGATGGAGAAGCGTTACGGAGAGCAGGAATCATCCCGGCGCATCATTGTGACGACGGATCCGGACAGCGGCGCACTCCGTTCGTTGGCTCGGCAGAAAGGATATCGCACCTGGCCGATCGCAGGGGATGTCGGCGGGCGGTTCTCTGTATTGACAGCCGTGGGATTGCTGCCGATCGCGGTTGCCGGAGGAAATATCCATTCATTGGTAACGTCTGCGTCGACAGCGTACCATTCGCTTCTTCGCGACCCCGAGCCGCTTCTGGAGTTGGCGACGGTACGTTATCTGCTGCACGAGGCCGGGTATCGGGTAGACTTGATTTCTGCTTTCGACCCGGATCTGGAAGGGCTGACGGGGTGGCTTCAACAACTTCTCGGAGAGAGTGAGGGGAAGCAGGGCAAAGGGCTCTTTCCGGCTCGCGCACTCTATTCTACCGACCTGCACAGCATTGGCCAGTACGTACAGGAGGGACAACGGGTCTTGATGGAAACGGTCCTCGATGTCGTCGAAGAGACAGAGTCGCTTATCCCGGTTGCCGGTGAAGATGAAGACTCTCTTGGGTATCTGAAAGGGATGAGCCTTCATGAAATCAATCGGCAGGCTCTTGAAGGCACCCTGACCGCGCACTATCAGGGAGGAGTACCCGTTGTGCGGGTTCTTCTGCAGCGCCTGGACGAGTCGACGTTGGGGGAATTTCTGGCTCTGTTCGAATTGTTGACAGCGGTATACGGATACATGTTGGGTGTGAACCCGTTTGATCAGCCCGGTGTGGAAGCGTACAAAACGGAAATGTATCGAAGATTGGGGCGATTGTGAGTGAGACATCTGTCGGTCGGGAAAAGGATTCCATTCAATACGTTGCCATTTCCGGTAATATCGGAGTTGGAAAATCGTCACTGACCGAACGGTTGGCCGACCGGTTCCAGTGGGAGCCTTGTTTTGAATCGGTGGAGAACAACCCGTACCTGTCCGACTTTTACAGTGACATGCGCGGATGGAGCTTCCATCTCCAGGTCTTCTTTCTCACGAGCCGGTTTCGCACACACAAACAGATGCTCGAATCGAGCCGTGCGACGGTGGTTCAGGATCGGACCATATACGAAGATGCCGAGATCTTTGCCCGCAACCTGAACCGCATGGGGCTGATGAGTGATCGGGACTACAAGAACTATCGAACCCTTTACGAAGAGGTGATTGATCTGCTTGAACCCCCGGGATTGTTGGTCTATTTGCGTGCGAGAGTTCCCACCCTGGTACGTCAGATTCAAAAGAGGGGGCGGCCCTACGAGCGCTCTCTCCGGATTGATTATCTGGAACGATTGAACGAGCTCTACGAGGAGTGGATCGATTCCTATTCACATCCGAAATTGATCATCGATACGGACGATACGGACTTTGTCTCCAATGACGATGATCTGGGTGTGGTACTTGAACGGATCGATCAACGGCTGTACGGTCTGTTTTAAACCGTTTTCCCCTGCAGAGAGGGATCTTTTGGTCTGCGCGAACGATTGATTTCACTTCTTTTATTCGCTAAATTGTCAGGCTATCGTGACTGAATCAAAACTCATATTCAACGTACAGGAGCTACCGGAGGGGATTCATACTCTGGTTCGCACCCTGGGTCCCGCCGATCTGGGAGAGACCGGCATGGATGGAGTTCGATTCAAAAGCGCGACGGTTGAGTTTCAGTTCGAGAAGAGTCTCCATTTTGTTAAAACGGACTTTACTGTTTCGGCAGAGCTCGTTTTATTGTGTGACCGTTCGCTCCGGGAGTATGAACACCGGGTGGAAGAGAGCTATCAGGTTCTCTTTAAACCGGGACTCGAGGAGAAATCGGTGGATGTCTCTTCGGCGATGAAGCCCATTGACGAGGACTCACTGACACTGGATCTGCGGCAGGAAGTGCGAGACACAATCCTGCTCGATCTGCCGGTCAGGAAGATCCACCCGGACTATCTGGATGACGATGGGAAACCAACCGAATTCGACGTACAATCGTTTGGCCCGGAAGCCGAACCCGGAGAGGATGAAGATCCCCGATGGGCAGAGCTCAAAAAGCTGAAACGTAATTCATAAGCAAGGTTTTTAACGACACAGGAAGTCTGGAAACATGGCACATCCGAAGAGAAAAACATCCAAGTCACGAAGAGACAAACGACGATCCCATCACCGTATTTCGTCCGTCAATTTGGCGGAGTGCAAGAATTGCGGAGCCCTTCACAAATATCACCATGTCTGTATGGAGTGTGGGCACTATCGTGGTCGGCAAGTAGTCGAGGTCGCCCAATAAGGAGGTCGCCGAATAAGAGCGATTTGGTAGTTGTACGACGGCAGAAGCATACAGTAACAAATGGATGAGTGAATCGATGATTATCGCAGTAGATGCGGCAGGTGGAGACTACTATCCGAAGAATCCGGTTGACGGTGCCCTGGAGGCGATTGCCGAGCGAGACGATCTGTCTGTTTTGCTGGCAGGTCCGGAATCGATGATAAGAGAAGAGCTGAACGGTCGTACGTACGATGAGTCCAGACTCCAAATTATCGATGCGCCGGAGGTCATTACCATGAAGGAGTCCCCTTCCAGTGCCGTGAAGGGGAAACGAAACTCGTCGATTGTTGCCAGTTTGATGCTTCAGAAGGAGGGCCGGTGTCAGGGATTTGTCAGCAGCGGGAACACCGGCGCGCTGTTGGCCGCATCGGTGTTGATTCTTGGCAAATTACCGGGCGTTTTGCGCCCGACCATTGCCACCAATTTCCCGACTCTGAAAGGGAATCGGCTCCTGCTGGATGCAGGTGCCAATCTGGAAGTGAAGCCGGAGATGTTCCTTCAGTTTGCCAAAATGGGTACCATCTACTGTCGTGACATTCTCGGTGTCGAGAATCCGACGGTCGGGCTTTTGAATGTCGGCGAGGAGGAGGAAAAAGGAACCGAGCTGCTCAAAGAGACCTACCCACTCCTCACACAACTCCCCAATTTTATCGGAAATATCGAGGGACGGGATATCTTTCCGGCCCGGTCCGACATCTTTTTGTCTGACGGGATGATCGGAAACATCCTTCTGAAGTTTGGTGAATCCATCCCGGATACGGTTCAAGAAATGTTGAATACGTCCATGCAGAAGATGGAGGTGACACCGGAAGTCCGGAACGCACTTGCGGAATTGATCCAGACCACCCTCGATTCATTCAACTACGAGAATGTAGGCGGCGTACCGTTTCTCGGTGTCAACGGAGTGAGCCTCGTCGGACACGGGGGAAGTTCACCTCTGGCAATCAAGAACATGATTCTGCAGGCTGCCCGATTTGTCGATGTTTCAGTCAATCAGAAGATCATTGATTCTTTGAGTTGATCGGGCTGACCCATTTACCCTTTCTAACGTTCAATCCAACGATTTGAAACGAGCAAAAATTTCTTCGGTAGGCCATTTTGTGCCCGATCACGTTCTAAGCAACGAGGATCTGGAAAAGATGGTCGAAACCAATGACGAGTGGATCCAGTCGCGCACCGGTATCAAGGAGCGCCGCATTTTGAAGGATCCTGAAAAAGCAACTTCCTGGATGGCATCCAGGGCCGCCGAAGAGGCACTCGATCGTGCCGGCGTTGACGCATCGGATGTGGATGCCATTATCGTTGCCACCGTAACTCCTGACTATCTCTTTCCGGCAACGGCGTGCCTGGTGCAGGGAGAAATCGGAGCCGAGAATGCCTATGCATTTGATCTTTCGGCCGCCTGCTCCGGATTTATCTATGCCATTTCCAACGGAGCCATGATGATCGAATCGGGCCGTGCACGAAATGTGTTGGTGATCGGGGCAGACAAGATGAGTTCCATCATTGATTACACCGACCGTACGACCTGTATACTCTTCGGGGACGGTGCAGGTGCAGTCCTGTTGCAGGAGTCGGATGACGATACCGGACTGATCGACTTTGTCCACCATACCGAAGCCGACACTCAGTGCCAACTGGTTCAGAAAGCAGGTGGCAGCCGGTATCCCGCGAGTGAGGAGACGGTGAAGAGTGGTGGGCACTACATCAAGCAGGATGGACGAGCGGTCTTCAAACGGGCAACCGAAGGAATGGCCGATGTCTCTCTGGAGATCATGGAGCGAAACGGGTTGACGGGTGACGACGTTTCATGGTTGGTACCGCACCAAGCCAACAAGCGGATTATCGACGCCACAGCACGACGCATGGGTCTTTCGCTGGACCATGTGATGATCAACATACAGAAGTACGGAAACACAACCGCAGCGACCATTCCGCTCTGTCTCTACGACTGGAAAGACGAACTGGCACACGGAGACAAGGTCATTCTTTCTGCATTCGGTGGCGGATTTACTTGGGGAGCTGTCTATTTGACCTGGAGCATATCATGAGCAAAGCCATTCTTTTTCCCGGACAAGGGTCCCAACATGTAGGTATGGGAAGTGACCGATACGAAGCGAATTCCGTTTTCCAAAAACGACTGGATCAGGCGAACGAGGCAGTTGGCTACGATCTGAAGGAGCGAATGTTTGACGGGCCCGCCGACGAACTGACACGAACAGAAGTGACACAACCCGCCATTTTTGTGCATTCGGTTGCGCTGTTCGAAGCAGAACAGATGACTGCGGATCGTGTGGCCGGCCACAGTCTCGGTGAATGTTCGGCCCTGGTGGCTTCCGGGGTGTTGACGTTTGAGGAGGGTCTGGAACTGGTAATCCTTCGGGGAGAGTTGATGCAGAGAGCCGCTGATGCGTCGGAAGGGACCATGGCGGCCATTATTGGCATGGACGATGAAATCGTGGAAGCGATCTGTGACGAAGCGACGGATCAAACCTTCAAGCCGGTGGTCCCGGCCAACTACAATTCACCGGGACAGATTGTCATTTCCGGCGATGTGAAGGCCGTCGAGGCGGCTGTGGAGTTGGCCAAGGGACGTGGATGCCGATTGGCAAAGCTGTTGCCCGTTGGAGGAGCGTTCCACTCTCCGTTGATGGAACCGGCTGCCCGCGAGTTTGGAAAAAAGTTGGAAACATTCACATTCCAAACACCCGATTGTCCGGTCTATTGCAATGTGACGGGTCGCCCGACACACGATTCCGGGGAGCTGCAGGAAAATTTGTATCGACAATTGACCTCTCCGGTTCGTTGGACACAAACGATCCTTCAGATGGATCAGGACGGTACATCCGAATGGCTGGAGGTCGGGCCCGGAAAAGTGCTTCAGGGTTTGGTAAAACGGACCGTAAAGGGAGCAAAACTGTCGGGCATTGAGTAGCTCCCGGGCAGACGCATCATTGAATTCCCAAGTCGAGAAAGCGAGGTAGTGATCATGGATATGAAAGGAAAGAGATGTCTGGTAACCGGCGGTACGAGAGGCATCGGTCGGGCGATCGTTCTGGATCTTGCCAGGGCCGGTGCAAATGTTGCGTTTACCTATGCACGTTCGAAAGAAGCGGCAGAAGAGGTGGCGGCCGAAGTCGAGCGAGAGGGGGTAGAGGTACTTCATTTTCAGGCCGACGCGGTGGATACGACACGTGCAGAAGAGGTGATTGCATCCGTGGTTGAATCATGGGGCGGACTGGACGTCCTGGTCAACAATGCAGGGATTACCCGTGACAATTTGATTCTTCGCATGAGTGAAGAGCAGTGGGACGAGGTTATCCAAACCAACCTGAAGAGTATTTTCAATTACTGTAAGGCCGCCGTCAAGCCGATGATGCGCGCACGAGGTGGGTCCATTGTCAACATCAGCTCGGTTGTCGGTCTCTCCGGAAATGCGGGGCAGTGTAATTATGCGGCATCCAAAGCAGGAATTGTCGGCTTTACCAAATCGTTTGCAAAAGAGTTGGCGAGCCGGTCGATTCGTGCCAACGTCGTCGCTCCCGGGTATATTCTGACCGAGATGACGGGAGAACTTGATGACAAGGTACTGGAGTCGATCAAAACGGAAACCCCACTCGGACGGGCCGGAAATCCGGACGAGATTGCAGCCGCTGTTCGCTTCTTGGCCTCGGACATGAGTTCGTACATTACCGGTGATGTGCTTCGGGTAGATGGCGGCATGGCGATGTAGCGTCCGGATACAGATTCAAAGCTTGAGGTGAAACTTTGGATGGAAACCCGTAGCTTTGACCAATCTTTTTGCTACCATACACAACCTAATATTCCACTAAACCAACGGATACAATGTCACAGGATGTAGAATCAAAAGTAAAAGCCATTATCGTTGACAAACTCGGTGTCGATGAGGCCGAAGTGAAGACCGAAGCCAACTTTACCAACGATCTTGGAGCCGATTCGCTCGATACTGTTGAGTTGATCATGGAGTTCGAGAAAGAGTTTGACATCAGCATCCCGGACGAGGACGCCGAGAATATTGCTACCGTCGGAAGTGCTGTAGATTATCTAAAAAAGAAGATCTCCTGATTCATACAGGAACCTGGTTCGATAGACTGATTTATGACTGAAAGAAGAGTCGTTGTTACGGGAATAGGTGCATTTACACCGGTAGGAAAAACTGCTCCGGAATTCTGGAACGGATTGATCTCCGGTAAAAGCGGTGTGCGTCCCATTACGCACTTCGATGCAGATGCATTCCCCACCCGGTTTGCGGGACAGATCGAAGAGTACGACGAACACGCCTACTTTGACCGTAAAGAGGCGCGTCGACTGGACAAAGTCTCCCAGTACGCACTCATCTCTGCTCAAGAAACGATCGAAGACAGCCAGGTAGATCTCGATGCGATCGACAAGGATCGTGTCGGAGTATTGGTCGGTACCGGAATCGGCGGAATGAAGACCTTCTATGATCAGGCGATCTCGTTCCATCAGCACGGTCCGAGAGGGGTTTCACCCTTCTTTATTCCGATGTTGATTCCGGACATGCCGGCCGGACACATTTCCATCAAATACGGGTTTCGCGGAGTGAATTTCTGTGCCGTATCGGCTTGTGCGACCGGATCACACAACATCGGTCTGGCCTACGATTCCATCCGTTACGGACAGTCCGACATGGTCCTCTGTGGCGGAACCGAATCGCCGGTTTGGCAGATCGGTGTTGCAGGATTCGGGTCCATGAAGGCGCTCTCGACCCGAAACGACAGCCCGGAAACGGCCTCCAGACCCTTTGACAAGGAGCGGGACGGATTTGTACTGGCCGAGGGTTCTGCCATGATGTTTCTGGAATCTCTGGACTCTGCTCTCGAACGGGGTGCCCGAATTTACGGCGAGTTGGTCGGGTACGGTTTCTCGGCCGATGCCCATCACATCACCGCACCGGATCCGGAAGGAAACGGGGTGATTCTTGCCATGACCCGTGCGCTGGAGATGTCGGGGATCAAGAAGGAGGAGATTGATCACATCAACATGCACGGCACATCCACTCCTTTGGGAGATATCGCCGAGACCAATTCGATCAAAAAGGTGTTTGGGGATCATGCGTACAAGATGAACCTGAATTCCACCAAGTCGATGACCGGTCACATGCTGGGCGCTGCCGGTGCCGGGGAGTCTGTCGCTGCACTTCTTGCCATCTATCACAATATGGTTCCGCCGACGATTAACTATTCGACTCCGGATCCGCAGTGTGATCTCAATTACACGACAAACGAAGCGGAAGTTCGGGATGTACGGTACGCAATGAACAACGCCTTCGGATTCGGTGGACACAACACGTCTCTCGTATTCAAGAAATTTGAAGAGTAGGCCATGCGGCGCTGGCTGGGCTCCCTCTTCAAGGATTCCGAAGAGACTTCCGACAGGGAGACCCGGTCTTTTGATGCAGCATCCCTGACCCCGGTTTGGGATTGGCTCGGCTACGAACCAACGCATCCGGAACTCTTTTATCGTGCACTTCGCCATCGATCCGTTGTGGACAGCTCCGGCGTTCAGGCGCACGAAACCTACGAACGGCTCGAATTTCTTGGAGACGCTGTATTGGATCTGGTGATTACCGAGATCCTTTTTGAAGCCTACCCCGAGCGTAACGAAGGATTTCTGACCAAACTTCGTGCCCGAATGGTCAAGGGAGAGACACTTGGCAGTCTCGCCCGACAACTTGGACTCGACGAGCATATCGAAGTCGGGGAGCGTTCTGCAGGGCAGGGAATTGAAATTTCACGAAGTGTCCTGGCCGACGTTTTCGAAGCGTTGGTTGCGGCGATCTATGTATCGGAAGGGTATCAGGAGGTCTTTCGGTTCATCGAGTCCACCTATCGTGAACACCTGGACATCGACAAGCTTTCCGTGACGGTGGACAATTTCAAAAGTGAACTTTTGGAGTGGACACAAGCCCGTCGCAAACCGTATCCTGACTATCGGGTCCTTAAGGAGTCCGGACCCGGGCACGACAAGACATTTGTTGTGGGGGTCTTCATCGAGGGGGAGCAGATGGGAAGCGGAGAGGGGAAGAGCAAGAAACAAGCAGAGCAGGACGCCGCTCAAGAGGCTTGGTTCCGCATCAGGGGGACTATTAATCGGGATGAACCGGAGGGAGGAGAAGATGCTGCAACTTCTGAGACCCGAAATTGAAGAGCTCATTGAGCAGAAGGATTGGGTTACGCTGAAGGAGCTTCTTCAGGAGATGCCGGCAGTCGATATTGCCGACCTTTTCAACGAGATCGATTCCAGGGTCGGCATTGTCATTTTTCGGTTGTTGAAAAAACAGAAAGCCGCCGAAGTCTTCTCCCACCTCAGTAGCACGCTCGAACTGGAGTTTCTGGACCTGTTGACGCATCGTCAGCTCGAAGAGGTGATGTCCAACATGGAGCCGGATGACCGGGTGACCCTCTTCGAGGAACTACCCGGCCACCTGACGCAACGCGTCATGAATTCACTCTCGCAAGAGGAGCTGAGCGAAGTGAAGCAGATGCTTGGCTATCCAAGGGAGACGGTGGGTCGCCAGATGACGTCCCGCTACGTCAAAGTGCGAACCAACTGGACGGTCGCGCACGCCATGAATCACATTCGGACACATGGATACAGCGCCGAGACCGTGAATGTGATCTATGTCGTGGATGACGATGAGCGGTTGATCGACGATTTGAAATTGACACAGCTGATTCTGGCCGAACCGGACAATCTCATCGGGGATATTACGGATGATTCGTTTGTTGCCCTCCAGGCGATGGACGATCAGGAGCATGCTGTGGAGCTCTTTTCCAAATACGATCGGGTCGCTCTTCCGGTGATAGATACTGACGGAATCCTGATCGGGATCCTCACGGTCGACGACGTGATTGACATTGCCAGGGAAGAGGCCACGGAGGATTTTCACAAGGGGGCAGCGGTGGCCCCACTCAAAAAGACCTATCGCGAGACGTCGATCTGGTCCCTCTTTTCGAAACGGATCTGGTGGTTGCTCATTCTGGTACTGGTCAACTTGCTCTCTTCGGGAGTGATTGATTATTTCCAGAGTGTACTGGCATCCACACTCGCCCTGGCTTTTTTCATCCCGCTGTTGATCGGCAGCGGTGGAAATACCGGAGCTCAGTCGGCCACCATCATGGTGCGGGCCATTGCTGTCGGGGATGTTCGCCTGGGACACTGGTTCCGCGTCATGGGCAAGGAGCTCCTGGTCGGCATCCTGCTGGGCGCCCTGATGGGATTGGGTAGCGGTCTGTTGGGATTTTGGAGAGGGGGATGGGGCGTCGGATTGGTGGTCGGGTTTTCGATGGTGGCCATCGTCCTTGTCGCCAACATCGTCGGAGCGTTGCTACCGATGCTGCTCAGCCGGGTGAACATTGACCCGGCAGTGGCGAGCAGTCCGCTGATCACGACGGTCGTCGACGTGATCGGACTGTTGATCTATTTCTGGTTTGCTCTGGCTATATTGTCGCCTGCCGGATAACGGCGATTCATCCCCGGCGACTGTCTCGATCTTGTTTGGAATGAAGACGGAGTTTCGATTATGAAAGCGTATCTGGATCTCGTGGAAACGGTATTGAACGAAGGTGTCCGGAAGGAGAACCGAACCGGTACCGACACCCTCTCCTGTTTTGCTCAATCCTACCGGGTCGACCTGGGAGACGGATTTCCTCTGTTGACCACCAAAAAAGTCTTTTTCCGGTCCGTGATTCTGGAGCTGCTCTGGTATCTGAGGGGAGAAGATCATGTCCGGTGGCTGCGGGACGAGAAGGATTGTCACATCTGGGACGCGTGGGCAGAAGAGGACGGGCATGTGGGCCCGATCTACCCCGTCCTCTGGCGCCGGTTCCCGTCGTTGAAACGAAAGGATGGGTCCGCCTGGGTTCCGGGAAAAGAGAAACAGCCGGAAGAGGGGTGGCGCTATGACGAGACGGATCAGGTGGCCCGAGCCATCGAGATGCTCAAGACCAACCCGAACAGCCGCCGGATTGTGGTCAGCACCTGGCATCCCGGTCTGCTGGACGAGATGGGACTCCCGCCGTGCCACCTGATGTACATATTCAACGTGTCGAACGGTCGGCTCAACTGCCACCTGACCCAACGGTCCGGGGATATAGCGCTCGGCATTCCATTCAACCTCGCCTGCTACGCCGCGCTGACGATGGCGATTGCAAAAGAGGTCGGATTGAAGCCGGGGGTATTCGCCCACACCATCGTGGACGCCCATATCTATGTCAACCACGTCGACGGGTTGCGTGAACAGCTCGAGCGGGAACCCAAGCCGCTGCCCACACTCGAAATTGCCGACAAACCGTTTGATGAACTCACCTTCGAGGACTTCAAACTCACCGGCTACGACCCGCATCCGCTCATTCGGTTCGAGGTGGCGGTTTGATTCTGGCGATGATCGCGGCCCACGATCCGAAGCTGCACATCGGCGTCAACGGGGAGATGCCGTGGCACTACCGGGAAGATCTGCTCTATTTCAAACGGGTGACAAGCGGGCATCCGGTGCTCATGGGCCGTGGGGTCTATGAGGAGGTGGGCGAGAAACCGCTCCCGAACCGGCGAAATGTCGTGCTCTCCCGAACCGCGAATTGGCCCGGTCACTCGATCGAGGTGTGCCGGTCCATTCCGGACGCGCTCGAACTGCTTTCCGACGAAGAGCGGGTGTTTGTGATCGGTGGCGGTGAGATCTACGCGCAACTGCTGGACCAGGCCGATGAGCTCTGGATCACGGAGATCCACAAGACGTACCACGGGGATACCTACTTTCCGGAGTATCGCGATCGAATTGGAACCGATTGGCGCGAAGTGTCACGCGAGGATCACGAGGAGCTCTCCTTTGTCCGATACGACCGAATCCGCCGGTAGCCGGTGACCCCCCGTTTTTTCGGGTTGAACCGCTCCGGAACAGCGCCCGATCCGCTTCGGGCCGAACCGTTTCGCAACACTGCCCGATTCGATCCGGAACGCTGTCCGACCCCCTGTAACGACCTCTCAGGGATTGCCCAACACAGGTTCGGGATCGATCTCTTTAAGGTGGACCAGGTAGGGCTTGACGACCGGCTGCGTGAGCGCGATCACGTTTTTGGTATCGGCGGCCCGCGAGAACTCCACAGCGCGCTCCTTCTCGTCCAGAATCCAGATCCCTTCGTTCTCGTATTTGTACGCCTCACTGTAGCTCTGGTCGAAGGCAAGATAGTAGGAGGCGGACTCCTCGTCGTACGGCAGGCCTGCACGACGTAAAGCAGTGCGGGTCATCTCGAGGAGTTCCCCGCGCTGCGCTTTCGTGGTCTTCTTGCGCGTGAACGTCGTTCGGAAGAGAGAGCGATTCAAAAAGCGTTGGCAGAGATCGGCCAGCACGGCATCCTTGGAGCGCGCCCAGTACTTGATGCTCAGGTAGACGTCGTGATCATCGAGTTGCGTGTAGAGAGAGAGAACTTCCGGCGTGATGCTTTTTTTGGCCGAGGGTCGGTTCTCCAGAAAGAACCGGAGCGCTTCGGACGGGTGGGAGAGCGAGTCTCCCCGGTCCGAGAGCCAGGAGACGCGCCGAAAGATCATTCGGAGCAGCACGTCGGCCGACAGAACGGTTTTGTGTAGATAGACCTGCATGTACATGAGCCGCCGGGAGAGGATGTAGTTCTCGACGGCGTAGATTCCCTTCTTCTCGATCACGACGTTCCCCTTGAAGACCCGCATCGTTTTCAGAATTCGGTGGATCCCGACCGCTCCCTCGGATACGCCGGTGAAGAAACTGTCGCGTTTCAGGTAGTCGAGCCGGTCCATGTCGAGCTGTGAGGAGATCAGCTGGTGAAGAAACCGCTTCGGATGCTGATCGTTGAAGATGTCGATCGCCATCTCCAGCTCACCGTCAAAGGTCTTGTTCAGATCCTTCATGATGGCCAGGGTCATCATCTCGTGGTTGAAATCCTCGATCAGGTCGTGCTCCAGCGTATGGGAGAGGGGTCCGTGGCCCACATCGTGAAGCAGGATGGCGATCAGCGTGGCTTCCACTTCGGCTTCGCCAATGGTGGTGTTCTTCTCCTTCAGGTTCTTCAGGACGCGTTGTCCGAGCTCGAGAGCGCCGATGGCGTGCGAGAACCGGGAGTGTTCGGCGGCGGGAAAGACGAGGTAGCCCAGCCCGAGCTGACGGATCCGCCGAAGACGTTGAACCCAGGGGTGGTCGATCAGTTTGAGAAGGATCCCTTTCGGAATGGTGATGAACCCGTGGACGGGGTCGTTGAATATCTTGTACTGTTGACTTCTGTCCATGCTCGTTTTGAATGAGTCGGTTCGGCCCGGGAGGAATCTCCGCCAGCAGATGGCCGGGTGCAATATACACATTTCGATTCGGAAGGACGGAGGGAGCTCCCATTGATTCCGGAGCTTTTGTATCTTGGTCGCCAGCTGGAACTATTCAAATGAATCATACGTCGCATACATGAAGAACGACAAGAGATACGCCTTTTTGAAACGCCTCATCGAAACCCCCAGTCCGGTTGGGCGCGAAGTGTCCGGCCAGAAGGTCTGGATGGAGCAGTTGAAGGGGATTGCCGATCGGGTGGAGGCCGACAGCTACGGGTCTGCCGCCGCCCACCTGAAGACCAGCAACGACGTGATGACGGTGATGCTCGAGGCGCACTGCGACGAAATCGGCATGGTGGTGCAATTCATCAGCGAGGATGGCTATGTCTATCTGAACCGGCTGGGCGGGAGCGACTCGACCATCGCCCGGGCCCGATCGATCACCATTCATGGGCGAAAGGGAGTGGTCCAGGGAGTCACGGGCCATACCGCCATCCACCTGCAGGACAAGAAAAACGGAGGCGGAAAAGAGCCGGCCTGGAAGGAGATCTATGTGGATATCGGTGCCTCCTCTCGTGACGAGGCGCTCGAGCGGGTCCAGGTGGGTGATCCGGCCGTCTGGGATCAGGGATTGGAGTGGCTTTCGGAGACGCGAATGACCGGGCGGGCGCTCGACAACCGGGTCGGGGGGTACGCCATCGCCCGCGTCATGGACCGACTGGCCAAAGATCGATCGAAACTGAAGGTCAATGTGATTGCGCTCAACTCGGTGCAAGAGGAGGTGGGCGGTTTTGGCGCCCGCATGATGAGCTACCGCCATCAGCCGGATGTGGCGCTTGTCACCGATGTGACGCATGCGACCGATATTCCCGGAATTGACGCCAAGGAGCACGGGCTGGTCAAACTCGGGGAGGGCCCCTCGGTTCAACACGGCGGCGCCAACCATCCGAAGGTGGTGGCCCATGTGGAAGAGGTTTCCAGAAAGAAAAAGATCCCGATCCAGCACGAGGCGACCAGCTACCGGAGCGGAACCGATACCGACAGCATCTTCTACCAGCGGACCGGGATTCCGAGCGCACTGATCTCTCTGCCGCAGCGCTACATGCACTCCCCCGTGGAGACGGCCTCCACGGAGGATCTCGAGCATCTGATCGATCTCATGGCCGAGAGCGTCCTGGCGATGGAGCCAAGCCACTCGTTCGAGCTGTTCGAATAGGTATGGACGGGAGGGGGGCGTACGGCAGAGTCGCCGGGCGCCTGCGCGGGTCAGAGAGAGACGATGATGGAGCGAAACTGCGTCTGAATCTCCTCGCAGTGCGACGCGAGGGTCTCGACGGAGTCCTGAACCTCTTCATCGGTTGCCTCGCTTCTCAGGCGATCCTTGGCCTCCTCGTACGCATTCAGAAGGTCCTCCTGCTCCAGCATCTGGGCGACCGGCTTTATTTTGTGCCCGGCACGCCGGAACGCGTCGGTGTTGCGGGCCGGAAGGTGAATCTTGAGCTGATCGGCAAACTCGCCGAAAGAGTCGATCGACGCCGTGGCAAACTCTTCAATGAATTCGTCTTGTCCCATCAGCAGGGAGCGAATGGTTTCGATCTGAATCATGGGTTGTCGGTTTCGGATTCGTCAAGTCGTCTCTTCACATCTTCGGCGGTGACCCCGTGTGGAACCGGGTTTCCCTCATCGTCTACATGAACAAAGACGATCTTCTCGATGCGGATGATCACCTTGTGGCTGAACTTCTGCCGCACTTCGCAGCGGAGGGTGATCGAGGATTTTCCGACGGCGACGGTCTCCAACCCGATCTCGATAATGTCCCCGAGGTTGGCCGAGTGGACAAAGTCGATTTCAGACATGTATTTGGTGACGATCCGCTGCTTGCGGAGTTGACAGCTCACAAAGACGGCCGCCTCCTCGTCGATCCAGGCGAGAAGAATCCCGCCGAAGAGCGTTCCAAAGGGGTTCATGTCCTGAGGCTTGATCAGCTTTCGCGTATGAAATTTCATGGGAGGTGCTCGGTTGAGTGCGGCTTCCCGGCAACGAACGGACCGATCGGTGTGGATCGGGTTGAACCGGAAGCGATGGATGTTCGATATCCTCGTCGGGTCAACAAGATAGAAAAAAATTGGATGGTCTTGGATGCAGGGGTGACAGTAGGTGTCACTCGTCGTTGCGATATTGCTGAGAGACAGTGACATTCCATCTCTCATTGATCACGAACGGGTCGCCATGCTCACGGACTATACATCTCACTCCCTTCGCCTTCTGGCCGATCGACTGGGGCACGTGCTTCTCGAAGAGGCCCCGGCGGACCCATTGACCCCCCGGACGATCCTCATTCCGAACCGGGATGTCTCCCGCTGGCTCTCCATGGAGCTGACCCGCACGGTGGGGGTGGTGGCCAATCTGCAGATGGTGATGCCCTCCGAGTGGGTTTGGCAGGCCTCCCGACAGCTTTACCCCGATCTGCCCGAGCGGCTGCCGTCCGATCCGGGGCCAATGAGCTGGACTCTCTACCGGATTCTGCAGGATTCCGCCTTTCGAAAAGAGGTTCCCGTGCTGGACCGGTGGATCGCCTCGCGCGGGGAGAATCCGCGCTCCATCTGGCTTTTGGCTCGCCGCATTGTCTCCCTTTTGGATGGCTATCAGGTCTACCGCCCCGAGATGCTGCTCGCCTGGGATCGGAACGAGCGGGTGACCGGCTCGCGGGACGAGCTCTGGCAGAGGAAGGTGTGGCAGCGGCTGCGACGCGAATGGGAGAGGAAGAGTCCTCAGTGGAGCCACACCACCCGTCCGGACCTGTTGGCCGAGCTTCTATCCAACGATGGGGAAACCGGGGGGGACGATCCAGGGAAGGCTGAGTCGGGAGAGAACGATTCCAAGGATGAGGGGCCGCTTTTCCTCTTTCACCCGGGGCTGCTGCCCCGCAGCGTCGAGCAGTTGATTCGGCATCGTGCCCGGAAGGTGCCCGTCTGGCGGTTTCAGGTGCGCCCCGACGCCTGGTCCAGCCCCGAGGGTCTGAATTTGGACCTTCGACCGGAAAACCCGCTTTTAACGCAACTGGGAAGGCAATGGATGGAGCAGCTGACGATGGCCCGGGAGCTGGACAGCGAGATGCCGGTGGAGGTCCGCCGGGTCCATCTTTCCGGGACGCCATTGGGGTCGGAGGAGCCATCGGGCGGCGGCGATAGCGAGAAGGAACCCGTGCTGCTGCGCTCCCTTCAAGAGAGCATTCGACGGGCCGAACCGCTCCCGACGGGCCTGGAACCGGACGATTCCGTCGAGGTGCACAGCTGCCACTCGCCCCTGCGGGAGTTGGAAGTGCTCCACGACGCATTGCTACGGAAATTTGACGAGATGGAGGATCTCCGGCCGGACGAGATCGCCATTGTGACCCCGGATCCGGACCGCTACCGGCAGGCGATTGAGGCAGTTTTCACCTCCGACCGGGAGTGGAAACCGGAGATCCCGCTCTTTCTCCCGCGTTCGGGCGGGGGCGAGCGACTCAAGGCGGCCTTTCGGGCACTGCTCCAGGTTCCGGAGAGCCGGTTGACGCTCCCCGAGCTCACGGGACTCCTTGAGCGGGAGTCCGTTCGAGCCTGGCTTGGACTCTCGACCCGGGATCTGCAGCAGGTGCGCCGCTGGCTCAAGGAGAACCGGGTGGCCTGGGGCGTAAATGAAGCCCACTGGGTGCAAGAGGGGTTGGGTCCGGAGACTCGAAAGAGCTGGCAGGCAGCACTGGACCGGGGGTGGCTCGGGCAGTGGTCGGCCACCGAGCCGGGAACCCTTGTGGATGGAGATCTGGCCTTTGTCGGGATCGAGAGCCGGGAGCAGCGAGAGATCTGGGCGCGGTTGCAGCAATTTCTGGGTCGCCTGGACCGGTGGCGGGCCGCAAGTCTGCAGAGCCGCTCGCTGGGGGATTGGGTGGAGTTAATAGACCGCAGTCTCCTGGAACCCCTGGCGGAACCGGAGGGGGAGAGTGGAGCGAAGCAGGCCATCCGCGAGATGCTCGAGCAGATCCGCGAAGAGGGAGAGCTGGCGGGCGCAGAGGCGGATGAGATCGGTTTCGATCTCGTGCGCGAACGTCTTCTCGAGGAGCTGGATCGCGGATCGGTTGGTACGACGCTCCACGCCGAGACGATCCAGTTTCATTCGATGGTGCCGATGCGCTCCATTCCGTTCCGGGTAATCGCCATTTTGGGGCTCGATGACGGGGTTTATCCCCGACCGGGCCAGAGCGGGTCGGAAGATCTGCTGGGTGTGGATCACCAGCCGGGGGAGCGGGATCACCGATTGGAAGATCGGGCGCTCTTTCTGGAGGCGATCCTGGCGGCCGGGGAGTGCCTCTACTGCAGCTATGTGGGCCGCTCTCGAAAAGACGACGAAGCGCTCCCACCCTCGGTGATCCTGACCGAGTGGATCGAGGCAGTCTCCGGGGCCACCGGCACTCCGGACGAGCAGATCATCCGGCACGAGCGGCTCAACGGATTCTCCGCCACACAGTTTCGGGAGGGAACACCGGGGCACGAGGGCATCTGGAGCGATGTGGCCCTGCGGATCGAAATGTTCAACCACCAGGCTGGGATGCATGTGGGAAGTCCTCTGCGTGTGGAGAAGCCCGCGTACCAGTTGCAGGAGCTGGTCTCGTTCGCCAAGAGCCCGACGGACTGGTATATACAGACGTGGACGGGCGCCCGGCTGCGGGAAGAGGAGGAGCGGGAGGCCGACCTTTTCAAGGGGGACTTTCTGACCCGCTACCAGATCCGCTCCCAGTGGTTGGAACGGTGTATTCAGGGGTGGCCCCGGGAGCAGATCGAGTCGATGATCCACGCCTCGGGCTGGCTGCCGGACGGGGTGGACGGGGCGTATCAGCTCTCGCAGTGGACAGGCCCCGTGGACCGGATGATCGAGCGACTCCAGGCGCGGAAATTCACCCTTGAAAAAGTGTATAGTAGATATTCCAAAACTTTGCAGGAAAAGATGATAACCGGTGATGTCGAGAGTTATTCGAAGGAGGGGTTTCTCGACCTGCACACCACCTCCGCGAAGTCGAAACACCTGCGAGCCAGCTACCTTCGCTACCTGTTTCATCTGTTGAACGCAAAAGGGGAGCCAGAGGAGGGGACGGTGGCCTTTCTGGAAGAGAATGGGAAAGAGCAGATCTGGCGGATGCACCCGCCCGCAGATCCCGGCCGGGAGCTCGAACGCTGGGTCGAGCGAATGGAGCAGGAGTTGGAGAGACGCCCGGAGTATCCGATCGAAAGCGCCTGGAAGTGGCTGGAGAAGGTGGCCCCCGACCAGTCGGAGGAGTGGGCAGACCCGGATGAGGCGACGGACCTGGTGGGGCTCAAAGCGGCCTGGGAGGCGTGGGACGGGTATAACAGCTCTGAACGAGCAGAGGGCGCCATGGAGGGGCTCGTCGGGCGGAACGCCCCTCTGGACGAGACTTTGGTTCGACAGCTCGGCCGGGAGTGGCTCTGGCCGGTCTACAGGCA
>JBNJFK010000007.1:19407-27987 GCA_051746765.1 Bacteroidota bacterium | reverse complement strand
GCATATGGCACCGGACCGATACCCAACAGAAGACGTCAGCGTAGTGGAAGAGACAAAAAAAAGATTATCCTACCGACTGGATCGCCTGCCGGTGATTCTTCCGTACCATCGCCGGGCAATCAATACGATCTGTCCGGGCGACCTGGTATACTACGGTCCCAGTCCGGAATATTACGGCATTGGCGAAGTGATCAAGGCAGACGAAACGCACTGTTTGGTTGACTTTCGCGGAACAGGCCTGCTTGGGATCGAAAAGGATGTCTTTTCCAACCGCTATATGATTCCGATCCATCAGCTCAATTTGGGTCATCTTCTGAAATCGGTCTGACACTTCCTTTTCGAGACCGGTCCCTCCACAAGATGGCGATCGAGAGAAACAGACCGGGGTAGAACGGTTCGATTCCGAGAAAGGTGTAGGCCGAACCGGACTCCGTCCATGTACCCAACAGGAGCCAGACGAATGAAAGAGCGGTCGCACCAAAAAGAATGTGTCGGGCCGCTTCTCGCCGGCAGCGGAACAGAGGAAGATAAACACCGAGTATCGGAATCAGAAGTCCGGGGATGGTGACGGATCCGATAACGTACCAGAGGTCAATCACACTCGGGTAGATCATTACCAGTATCAGAGCGATCAGGGCGGCAACGATCATACCGACTCGGGTACGGGTACGTTGGTTCCAGGCCCTGTCGGCTCCCGGGAACAGGTCTCTTCCGATCGTTTGACCCGAAAGAAAGAGGTAGCTGTCAAGTGTGGACATGATAACAGCCAGTAGGGTCAAAAAGAAGAGTCCGAGCCAACCGGCCGGAAGTAGTTCGGTTGCCATCATCGGGTAGACGAGAACCGGATCGGTCAAATGGTCTCCCAGCAAGAGCCAGCCGTACAGAGCGGTTGTTAATGTGAGCATGTCGAAGACAAACCAGAACATGATGGAGAGAGCGATCCCTCTTCGGGCTGTTGCGGGTGTTTTGGCTGCAGCCGCTCGTTGATGAAAGCCCGGATCCACAAACGTCCAGAGTGCAATGAAGAACCAGACAGCGAGGTATGAGATGGACTGCCCGCCTGTTGGATTCCGATGAAGCTCCGGCAGCTGACTCCAGAGTTCGATGGGTGAACCGAGTGCCGTTATTGCGCTGCCCAACAGAAAGAGAAAGCCTGCAAACATGAACAGCGATTGGAGAATGTCCGTGCGAACAACGGCGTTGAACCCGCCCAGCATGACATAAGCGATGGAGAAGATGGCTGTAGCCGTGGCGTAGAGAAGGAACGGGCCTTCGCCACCGGTCATGTAATGGAAGAGGGTTGCCAGCATGAGCAGATAAGGGGCCGGATTGACCAGAACAAAGATGAGAAGGGTACTCCAGCGCCCTGTTGACTCACCATATGTTTGACCAATGGCTTCCGGCAGGGAGATGGCCGGGTGTTCACGGATGCGCCCGGCAATGAAAATGGCAAACAGTCCGGCAAACAGATAGTACGGTAGGCCCATGACAACCCATTGAGAGATGCCGTACTGAAAGGTAAATTCGCCCACCCCCAAAATACCGCCATACCAGGTAGAGACCAGGGTCGCAACGAATGCAAACAGGGAGAGACGCCTGCCTCCGATCATGAAGGTTTCATCATCTTCCTGCTGTTTTCGTCGCCAGATTGTGAGCACGAAAAGAAGGAGAAAGTAGAGGAGGAATAGAATCCAGTCGAGGGGTTGGAGTGGAGAGCTCACGACGGTTCAGTATCTGAGGGTTGAACCGCTTCCGGTTTTGGGTACCGAGACAGATAGAGGAGGAGGTCTCCCTCTTCGTGTTCGATGGTGACGGTCTCTTGCACCGCTTCATTTGAACTCCCGTCACGAATACCAACTTGAAGTGTTTCACGGTTCAGAGGATAACGGAGGCCTTCGGTTCGGATACCGGTCACCGGACCACCAAAGGGAATGAGCGAGAGGGCACGCCCGATTCCGACCAAGCCTTTCCACGACTTGGGAAGGAAAAAGAGTTCACCGCCGGATTCAAGAATCCGAATGTGCTCGAATTGGTTGCGGAATTGCAGATAGACGGAAAGATTTTTGAGTGTATGGTCGAGCCGTTTTCCGGTACATCCCAAGAGCACGATGGATTGCCCCCCGACCGAACGAGCATGTGCGAGCGCCTTCTCCAGGTCATTGGTCTCTTGGCCGGGATCATGGACAATTTCCCAGGGTCCTTCCGGGCGGCGGTCTGCCCGAAAGCTGTCCAGATCACCGATGACCACATCCGGAGTCACATTGTGGTCCAGTGCAATCCATGCTCCACCATCGGCTGCGATGAACAGATCGCATCGTTCCCGTTCCGAAATCAGCAGGGATTCGGGGGGTGGTTCGCCGTGACAAAGGATCAGTATATTCACGTATCGAGAGGCTTGCGGATGGCTCGAGTGGTTGTAATCCTCCATGATAACCCGTTCCTTATTTGGCTACCACAGAATGGATGGGTGCCTGAAAATAGAGCAGACACCCCAGAAAGTAAATGAATCCCATGTTTGAACAACTCCGAAAGGAACTTCTCAATCACATGTCCATCGGAATTTACTCTCATGTTCGTCCGGACGGGGACTGTATCGGTGCGCAGGTAGCGATGGCTCGCTGGCTGGAAGCAAACGGCGCATTTGTCATGGCGTTTAACGATGACGAGGTTCCGTCCAATCTGGAGTGGTTAACCGAAGACGTGACCATACACAAACCGGATGCCGAACTGACGGCTCAGTGTGATGCTTTTTTGGTACTCGATGGAAACGCCGCCCACCGGTTCGGAAGCTATGAGCAAGTGCAGCAACAGTTTCCCCGTCCATCCTTCATGATCGATCACCATCCCGGCCCAACAGACGAATTTGATTACAGTGTCTGTGATGACCAAGCCTCCTCGACCTGTGAATTGGTTCACCGGCTTTTTATGGAGCATGACCCGGATCAACTGGACGAGCTGAGTGCCAAAGCTCTCTACACCGGCATTTTGACCGATACCGGCTCTCTTCAATATGAGAGTGTGACAGCCGATACCGTCGATGCGGTGGCCGATTTGCTTCGAAGGGGAGATTTTCGACCCAACGAGATTGTCGAGCGAGTCTACGCAACCCGAACACCCCAGCAGCTCAAACTGCTCTCCCGGGTACTCGATACATTGACGCTCTATGAAGGCAATCAGATTGCGATCATGACCGTTACATCTGCGATGCTGGATGAGACGGGTACGGCGAGTGACGATTGCGACGGATTTGTCAATTTCGGACTTTCACTATCCGGCGTTCGTGCAGCTGTATTGATCAAGGAGTTGGACGGCGTGGGCATACGGATGAGTCTGCGGTCGAAGGGAAGTGTGGATGTAAATGAATGGGCTCGCAAGTTGGGTGGCGGTGGTCACAAGAAGGCCTCCGGTGCGCGACATGACGGTCCATTGGAGGATGCCATTCGTGACGTCGTCCGACTCGGGGCCAAACAGGTGAATTCGTCGGTACAAGAGTAAAGACAGGGATCCATGACGATCCGGTGGTATGACATACGACTCTGTGCTTTGATTCTGCTGGTCTCCTGCGGGTCCGGTAGCGATGCACCCGATCGGAGTGAAGAGCCGTTTACGGCCGCCGATCTGGAAGAGGCTCTGGAGGAGGCGAACGTCGGCTCTCGTTCCGACGAGATTCAGGATCATCGCGAGAATGCAATCACACGCGCGGTCGAGCAGGCCGGGCCGGCGGTTGTCAGTATCACGGTGACGGAGCGAGTGGAGCGCTCAAACCAACCACAGGACGAATTTTTCCGCTACTTTTTCGGCGAGCCCGTGCCTCGTGAGTACACCAATATGGGATCGGGGTTTTTGATCAGCGAAGACGGACTCATCGTGACCAATCATCACGTTACAGGCTCAGAACCAAGCGACATTCGGGTGTCACTTCCGGATGGATCGGACTGGCCTGCGGAATTGATCGGCACGGATGAGCTGACGGATCTCTCCCTGTTGAAAGTCGATGGCGACCGTCCGTTTCCTTTTATCAAATTCAGTGATTCCGATCAGTCAATTGTCGGGGAGTGGGCAGTGGCGATCGGAAATCCATTTGGCCTTTTCGAAGACGGTGTGCCGAGTGTGTCAGTGGGTGTGGTCAGTGCCAACAATCGTGATTTCAGGCCCGATCCCAATAATCCGCGAGTGTATGTGGACATGATTCAGACAGATGCAGCGATCAACCGGGGGAATTCGGGTGGACCGCTGGTCAACAGCGTCGGTGAGTTGATCGGTGTGAATACATTCATATTTACGGGGGGGACCAGTGCCGGATTTGTCGGCCTCGGGTTTGCGATTCCAAGCAATCGTGTGGACCGGATTGTAGACCAGCTCCTCCATTCCGGTCAAGTCGGACTCGATTATGATCCGGGGATGAGTTACACATCCATGACGGAACAACTGGTCTATCGATATCGCCTTCCGGCTGTCCAGGGGCTACTCGTGACACGAGTCAATCAGGGGGGGCCGGCGTTTGAAGCGGGGATACTGCCGGGTGATATTATTATGAGAATAGGTGAGGATCGGGTATTGAGTGAAATGCATGCAAACGCAATATTCCGGGAGTATTCGGAGGGAGACGAGATGACGTTGCACCTCTTGCGTGACGAGCAGGAGTATGAAACAACCCTGCTCTTGCGGAAACGAGTTCCATCTACCGACTCACTGCCATAGACCGTGGTTTGGAGCCCTTCTGAGGGTTACTCTTCGTAATCGTCATCTCCATTGATCGGTAGATGCTCTTCCGAATTTCTGGTTTGGTTCATAAGCCAAAGCAGGTACTCCTCGTTCCCCTCCTGTTCGGTGAGTGTGATTGAAAGGATGGCCGGACAGTCATAACTGTGAAGCTGTTTGACACGACGAGTCAACTCATCGACATTGTAATAGGGAGTTTTTGCGATCAGGATGGCTTCCGACTCTGTCTGAATTTCTCCATTCCACTCGTAGATCGATTCCATACCGTCGATAATATTCACACAGGCGGCCAGACGTTCCCTGACGAGCGTCTGTCCAATGTGTTGTGCTTCCTTCCGGTCCTGTGTTGTAATGTAGATTAGTCGAAGATTTTTGAACATGGTTGAATCCGTCCGGTCTGTGGCTGGGCATATTGAGCAGCTATCACCTCTCCCGCGTCCAATATGTCGGTTTCGCGAGAGTCAAACAACAACCGGAATGCGGTCTGACTTCGGTAAACCGTCGGATGAACAGCGCCTTCAATGGTTGAAAATCCCGATGATTACCCCTATTTTAGGGGGCTTAAGAATCCATGTGCGCAGCGTCTGTGTAGCCGTGGGCGGTTCGACCCGAGAACCGAATTTGCGAGAGTGGCGGAATTGGTAGACGCGCCAGATTTAGGATCTGGTACCTTAACTGGTGTGGGGGTTCGAGTCCCCCCTCTCGTACAACGACGCTCCCGGAGTAAACAACCGGTACGTGGGATCAAGATTGTATCAACAGCAAACCAAAGAGAACCGACCGTGAACATTTCTGTCCAGGACCTTACGTCCGTTGACAAAGAGATTGCCATCAAAGCGAATAGAGAGGATCTTTCCGACCGATTCGATAAAGCTTATAAAAAGTATCAGGGGAAGATTACTCTTCCTGGATTCCGTCCGGGACGTGTACCTCTCTCTATCATAAAGAAGCGATTTGGCAGTGAGATCGAATTGGAAGAGATCAACGGATACATTCAGGAAGTGTTCGAGAAAGAGATCGTCCCGGAGCACAATCCGGTAGGCGAATCCGAGATGCTGGATATGGTTTGGGAAGACGACGAACTGGAAGTGTCATTCAAGATTGGCAAAAAACCCGAATTTGAATTGGCGGACATCTCGGACTTGGTCGTCGAGCGTATGGTGCACGATGTAACCGAAGAGGAGGTAGACGAAGAGATCGAGCGTACACTGGAACGCCAGGGGAACTGGGAGCTTGTCGAGGGCGAAATTGAAGCCGACCACCGGGTAACGGTAGATGTCGAAAGCCTGGATGAGGAGGGCGAACCGGTCGAAGGGGAGCGTGACGAGGATCAGGTTTTGAATCTGAGTGAGGAAGGTGCGCGTGAATTCCGCGATGCGTTGGTTGGAAAGAAAAGCGGGGATATCGTAAGCATGGAAGTGGGTGACGGAGATGAAAAAGACCGTTTCCGCCTGCACGTCAAGAAAGTGGAGTCTCCGGACAGAGCGGAGTTGACGGACGAGTTTGCCAAAGAGCAGTCCAACGGTGAAGCGCGAAACACAGAGGAGTTCCGCAGCTTTATCAAGAGCAAGATGCAGGATTACTATGACCAGACGAGTGATGACCTTTTTCGGCAGGAGATGATCAATGTGCTGGTCGATGCACACGAATTCGAGATTCCGGACGTGTTTGAGAAACAGGTTCTGAACAACTATGTCGAGTACCTCAAACAGCAGTCCGGGGGGCAGCTCCCGCCGACCTTTGATTTTGAAGGGTACAAGGAGCGGATGACCGGGCAGGCAAAACGAGAGGCGAAATGGTTCTTTATCAATCAGGAACTTCAGGAGACTTTCGATGATATCGAGATCACACCGGAAGACATTGATGAGCATATTACGACGGAAGCAGCTCGATATGGTGCAACAGCCGACCAGATGAAGCAGTATTTTGCGCAAGACCCGTCCCAACTTGAATCACTGAGAAACAGTATCCGGGAGAACAAGGTGTTTGACAAACTCCGGGAAGAGGTGGATGTTAAAGAGTTGGGCAAAGACGAGTATCGCGAAAAGCAGGAGAAGGAGCAGAAAGCGGAGCAGGAGAACGACGCCTGAACGAAACCGGCCGGTTGAACCGTTATGCGGGGGTACCGGATGGCAAGAAACGAGACCCAGAAGAGACGTTCATGATCAGACAACCCCTATACGAACAACCCGATATGGATCAAATCGATCAGATTCAAAACAACCTGGTTCCAATGGTGGTCGAGACGACCAATCGGGGCGAGCGCGCGTACGATATCTATTCACGACTGCTCAAGGATCGCATTGTGGTTCTTGGAACACCCGTGAATGATGCGGTTGCCAGCTCCATCGTTGCTCAGCTCCTGTTCCTGGAGTCCCAGGATCCGGAGAAAGACATCCATCTCTACATCAACAGTCCGGGTGGTGTTGTATCGGCCGGTCTGGCGATCTACGATACCATGCAGTATGTCCGTTGTGATGTTTCTACAACGTGCGTCGGTATGGCAGCTTCCATGGGTGCTGTGCTTTTGGCGGCCGGTCAGGCGGGCAAGCGCAACATTTTGCCCCATGCCCGTGTCATGATCCATCAACCGTTGGGAGGAGTTCGGGGACAAGCGAGCGACATCGAGATTGAAGCGAAGGAGATTCTCCGAATCAAACAGATTTTGAGCGGTATTTTGGCGAACCACAGCGGCAAGGATCTGGAACAGGTGATGGATGATTCTGATCGAAACAAGTGGATGAGCGCAGAAGAAGCGCTCGAGTACGGATTGATCGATCAGGTCATGGAGCGTAAAAAAGAGAAGAAATAGAGGAACGAACCCTGAATTGTAGAGGGTTCTTTGATGAAGCCGGAGTGAGATTATGAGCAAAAAAAAGGGAGACGATCTGGTACACTGCTCTTTTTGTGGCCGATCCAGCCACGAAGTGAACAGTATGGTGGCTGGACCCGAAGTCTATATCTGCGACCGGTGTGTGGATGATGCGGCAAGTATCATCGAAAGTGACCTGGCATCACTGGCCAGGCGACGGGATCGACAGTATCAGTCCATTCTGAAGCCGCTGGAGATCAAAACCCGACTCGATGATTATGTCATCGGGCAGGAGCATGCCAAGAAGACACTTTCGGTTGCTGTTTACAATCACTACAAACGGATCAACGGCAAGGATCTCGAAGGATACGAAGATACCGATATCGAGAAGAGCAACATCATGCTTCTCGGTCCGACCGGGTGTGGGAAAACTCTTCTTGCACGTACCCTGGCAGCTATTATTGATGTCCCCTTTACCATTGCCGATGCAACCGTTCTGACCGAAGCGGGATATGTCGGTGAAGATGTCGAGAGTATTCTGAGTAATCTGCTTCAGTCGGCCGATTACGATGTGGACCGGGCTCAGCAGGGGATCATCTATATTGACGAAGTGGACAAAGTGGCCCGCAAGAGTGACAACCCGTCCATTACACGGGATGTCTCCGGCGAAGGAGTCCAGCAGGCACTTTTGAAGATTCTGGAAGGAACAGTGGCCAATATCCCGCCGAAAGGGGGGCGAAAACACCCCGAACAGAGCTTTATTCAACTCGATACACGGAATATTCTCTTTATCTGTGGTGGGGCCTTCAGCGGGCTCGAGGAGATTATCTCCCGCCGCCTTTCGACCAGCTCCATGGGATTCCTTTCGGAAGAGCAGTCGTCATTTGACAAGGACGATCCGGAGATTTTTACGCATGTCGAAGCCGAAGACCTCCAGAAATACGGTCTGATTCCGGAATTGATCGGCCGATTGCCAGTCATTGCCGGTTTGGAGCAGCTGACACGTGATGCGATGATCGACATTCTCAAAAAGCCGAAAAATGCGA
>JBNJFK010000007.1:0-19397 GCA_051746765.1 Bacteroidota bacterium | reverse complement strand
CGTGGAGTTGGTTTTCGAAGACGGGGCGATCGAGGAGATTGTGACCCGGGCTATTCAGCGGAAAACCGGTGCCCGCGGTCTTCGGTCCATCCTGGAGGATGCCATGTTGGATATCATGTTTACACTGCCGTCACAGAAAGGGGTCGAACGTTGCATCATTACACGGGAAACGATTGCCGAGAAGGCACCTCCGGTGTATGAGAAGCAGAAGGCGTCGGCCTGATCTCGAGCGATCCGGCCGAATGAACTCATCGGCTGACGCTCCATTCGAGGTGCTATGCAACTCTTTCTGACAACGAACCGTATCAAGCTGGTGCTCATTCTGCTTGTGCTCTTGTTGGGCGCCGGTTCGTTCCTCTATAATCTCTACCTGATCGAACAGATTCGGGAGCAGGAGAGCTCGGGTGTCGAGCTCTGGGCCAAAGCGATCGAGTTCAACAGCCAGCCCATTCATGAACAGGCAAGTAGTCGTCTGAACGAAGCTCTCCGAGTATTGGAAACCATTCCGGAAGTCCCGGATTCTGTTCGTGATCTAATCTCCGATGCAGAAATTTCGCAATCGACGTTCGACTTTGTCACGGAAAATCTGATTCTGGGAGATCAGTTTAATGTCCCGTCGGTCGTTGTTAACGAACAGGGAGAGATCCTGTTCACGGAACATGTCCCGGAAAGTGATTTGGGACCGGCGATTATACGACAGTTGGGGACACTCCACGACCCGATCGAGATTGTTATCGGGGACGGGCGTGTGAGCCAGCGACAGTACGTCTACTATGGAGAGAGCCAAACAGTACAGTATCTTCGCTACTTTCCATACATACAATTCGGTTTGTTGGCCCTTCTTTTTGCCATCGGATTTACCACTTATCGAAGTATCACCCGATCCGAGCAGTCAAATCTTTGGGTCGGGATGACGAAGGAGGCTGCTCATCAGTTGGGGACACCGATATCCAGCCTCTACGGGTGGATCGAGTTACTGCGGGAGCGAGTCTCCGATGATGATCAATCCCGTTCCATTGTCGAAGAGATCGAGAACGACGTGTCACGATTGCGCCGAATTGCCGAACGGTTCAACAAAATCGGCTCCAAACCGACTCTGCGTGAGATGGACGTGGAACCGATCATTCGGAATGTGATTGCGTACATGGAGTCTCGTCTTCCGCAGATCGGCAAACGAATCGAAGTCATTACAGAGCTCGAGAGCACGTCACCGGCCATGATGAATCCAGAACTGTTCCACTGGGCACTCGAGAATTTGGTCAAGAATGCGATGGATGCGATTCGGTCCCACAATCAGCGAGCCGTATTGGCGATCTATCTTCGACAGGTGGAGGACGAGATCTACATCGACATCGAAGATTCAGGACACGGAATAGACAAGAAGAACCTGAACGAAATATTCAAACCCGGATTCAGTACCAAGAAAAGGGGATGGGGTTTGGGACTCAGCTTGACCCGGCGCATCATCGAAGAGTATCACCAAGGTCGACTCGAGGTACTCCGTTCCGATCCGAACGAGGGAACCACCATGCGAATTACGTTGGGAGCCGCATCCGGGAAACCGGATGGAGATCCGTCGGCCTGATCCCTGTATTTCGGGCTTCTATTCATCGAGATACCCCCTTTTCCGGGCATATTCCATGAGTTGCGCCTTGAGAAGATTCCGGCCACGATGGAGTCTGGAGCGAATGGTCCCGATGGGGACATCGAGCATGTTGGCAATCTCTTCGTAGGTGAATCCCTCCATGTCGCAGAGAAGGACGACGGTTCTGAAATCTTCCGGGAGATCTTCCAACGCACCATTGATGTCGTCATCGAGCAGATCCCGGTACATCTTGTCTTCCAGGTCCGAAGTATCGGTTCGGGCCGCCCGAATGGATTCGTAGAAAGAGGAAACTTCGTCGTAGTCGACCTGCTGTGGCTGTTTGGACTGTTTCCGGTAGTGGTTGATGTAGGAATTCTTCAGAATTCGAAAAAGCCACGCTTTCGCATTGGTTCCCCGCTCATAACTGTTGAAGAACCGATACGCCTTGACGACGGTGTCCTGGACAAGATCTTCGGCATCTACCGGATCCGAAGTCAAACGCAGAGCGAAGTTGTAGAGCGCATCCAGATGAGGAATCATCTCCTCATTGAAGGCATTCTGCTTTTTTCGATCCTCTGTTTTGATCTCTTCCATGACCGTCGTGGTGATCTGGTGCGGATGGACCTGCCTGTTGATAACTCCTGATCCCGGTAAAAAATTGTCCTTCAGTCCTCCCCTGGACGTTCGGCCGCAGGAGTTTCTCACGGGTCATTCGAATTAAAGTAGTGAGATGGATCAAGTTGCACTAATCAATTGTCTCGATCAACCTGTTCAATGTTATGAATCGTCAAAAATCTCCGATTCCAAATGCGATCGTTCTGCCTTCAGGGTGCCTACAAGGAGGTTTGAAAAAGCAAAACCATGACGTCGTAGAGCGCGTGCGTCCAGGCCGCAATTCCAAACCCTCGCTTTAAAAAGAGGATGTTGAGCGCAATGGCAAACAGGAAGCGAAAGAGAAAGGAGTGGAGCGTCCAGGGGTCTCCGTAGGCGCCAATGTAGTGAACAGAACTGAAGATCAGGGCTGCCAACAGAATTGCTGAAAGAGAGATCATCCAGCTTTTCCTGAAGACCTTTCGGAAGAGCCAAATCAGAATGGAGACAAGGAGTACCCGGAAAAAGAGTTCCTCGTAGAGACCGGCGCCAAGTGAAAGCGCGAACATCTGCAATCGTGTGACACCGTGCGGTACGGTCGCCATGAGAAGAGCATCCAGGACCATCGAAATCAAAAAGGCGAGAAGGAACGCGTAGACAAGCGATTCGAGCAACATCCAGAGAAGATAGCGACCCTTGACCGAACGAATGCGCGTTCGGTCTCGCCATAAAATAACCAGCCCAGCAGCCGCTACAAGAAAGAGTGTAACCGAGAGTGCATCCAACCCGGTCCAACGAATCAATGTCTGGAACCACACATCTACCGAAACGCGAATGGCCAGGTCCGAATCCGGGCTACTCCAACGGATAAGGCCCTCATAGAGTAGAAGAAGAGGGACGGCCATCAAATAGCTGTAGAGTAGCTGCTGTGTCTGGCGGAAATAGGCTTTGTCCATGGCGTCCCGAGCCGGTCAGAGTTCTTGATAGATGATGCCTTGAACGGATTGATCCGACTGGAGTCCCAGAAGTTGAAACGCCTTTCCGGAGAGGCGAAGCCCTTCTTCTTCCGTTCGGTCATTGACCTTCACATACACTCCGCGTCCGGTCCGGGGCTCCTCCACGTAGATCACCTGACCAAGCGAGATGGATTCATGTGCCGCCGTCAAAAGATCGGGACTGTAGAGTTCACCGCTGCTGGTCGGCTCTGCCCGGCGAGAATCGTCGTATCGAGTCAGAGGTACCTCTCCCAAATTCTCCAAATTGGTATTGTCCCGATAGGGATTGCGGAATTGTCGTTCGGGGGGAACCAGAACAGTCAATTGCTGTCCCTGCCGGATTCGATCCAGATCCATACCGGGATTCAGGGATTGGAGTTCATCCCGGCTCATTTGGTACTGCTCCAGTATGCGTGAGAGGGAGTCTCCATCCGATACTCTGTGGCGGTCGAATCGACCTTGGGAGACCGCTGCACTGGCCGAATCCTGATGGATCGGCGTCTGACTCTCCTGGCGTACAATCAAGCGTTGTCCCACGCGGATCACATCGTCGGACAGATCGTTCAGCTCCCGGATCTCCCGGACACTCATCTCGTGTTCTCTGGCGATTCGTCCAAGGTTGTCGCCACTTCGAACAGTGTAGTAGGTATTGACCTGTGTTGCTGTTGCCCCTTCAAGCATAGAGCGATCGAACTGTACGGGGGTCTCGTTATCAGTCTCCGGTGCGTCGGTAGGAGCCGGTTGTTCGTCGTCTGACGGATAGATCTGAAGACGTTGTCCGGGGGAGAGGACGGTAGATTCGAGCTGGTTCCACTCCTGAAGCTCGGCAAGTGTGACGTCGTACTGTCGGCTGATGGAGAAGAGCGTCTCTCCGGCTTGAACCACATGTTCCGTTGCTTCGTCTGATGCAGGCTGTTGAATTCTCAAGCTCTGACCGACGCTTAACTCGTCGCTCTGAAGATCGTTCCACTCCCGCAAGTCGGCAACCGAGACTTCATATGTCCGGGCAACGGAATAGAGCGTTTCACCTTCCTGTACCTGGTGAACATTGGATTCTGTTGATTGGGCGTAAAGGGATGCATCGGGTTGCAGAAGGAGAAGAGTACTCAATAAAAGCATTGCGAGCATCCGGAAAGGAATGGAGTGTGTCATAATCTCAGAGCTCCTCATTCAATTGGTCGAGCGCTTCCTGAAGTTCCGAACGTGTTCGCATCTCCGAGTCCGGAGTGCGAACAAGTCCCTGACGGTAGGCCTCCAAGGCACGTTCCGGGTCTTGCATGAGTTCACACGTCTTGCCCAGATGATAGTAGACGCCTGTATAGTCGGGATCTTCTGTGCGAATCGATTCAAACAGAGCGAGTGCACGCCGGACGTCTCCCGTCTTCTTCAGCTCCAATGCCAGAGCAAACTTGGAGAAACTGTCGTCCGGATGTTGACGGACTCGTAATGCAAGCTGTTTGATACGTGTAGATGACATGGACAGAATAATTCAGTCCGTAGTTCCGGTTTCCCGTTTGATTCGTTTGTTCAGCTCCTCCATGGAATCCCCGCCGAACTTTTCGAGCATTGCGTTCGCCAGTACCGGAGCGATTACACTCTCGGCAACGACAACCGCTCTGGGGAGCGCGCATACATCTGAACGTTCATAACGGGTGTCCTGTTCCTGCTTGGTTTCAAAATCAACAGTTTTGAGCGGCTTGATCATGGTCGGGATCGGTTTCATTGCACCCCGGATGATGATCGGCTCTCCAGTCGACATTCCTCCCTCGATACCTCCGGACCGGAGTGTCCGTCTTCCGAAACGTCCCTCTTTCCATGTAATTTCATCGTGTACCTCGTGACCCGGTCGACTGGCCGACTCCAGACCCAGTCCGATCTCAACCGCCTTCATCGCCTGTGTCCCCATAATACTCTGGGCAAGTTGCCCATCCAGTTTTCGATCCCAATGAACATAACTTCCGATACCGGCAGGGAGTCCGGTGACGATAATTTCGTAGACACCGCCAAGGGAAGACCCCTCTTTTCTTCTCCGTTTGATCTCTTCCCGCATCTGCTCACCCAAATCCGGGTCGAGGCAGCGAACGTCGGATTCGTCTGCGTCGATATAGAGGGATTCGGCTCCGGTCGAGAGATAGGTTTCGGTCTTGTCACGGACCTGTTCCCAGGAGTCATACCCTACGGATCCGATTCGAACAACGTGTGCGCCGATTTCGATTCCAAGTTGTTTGAGCAGCAACCTTGGCAGTGTACAGCAGGCAACCCGCATGGCGGTCTCCCGTGCACTGGAGCGTTCAATTACTGGACGAATGTCGCCAAATCCATACTTCTGGACCCCAGTAAGATCGGCGTGGCCGGGTCTGGAAAGGGTAATCGGGTCAATCCCTTTGCCGTCACCTTCCTTGGCCATGACAACCGGCCAGTTACTTTCGTCTTTTTCGTAGGCCCGGTTCACCATGCGCATCGCGACCGGAGAACCCATCGTTTTAGAGAACCGGACGCCACTGGTCAGAATGGCTCGGTCTTTTTCAAAGGCCATTCGCCCACCGCGACCATATCCCTGTTGGCGGCGTGCGAGATGGTGTGCGATCGCATCCTCCGTGACATGGACGCCGGCTGGAACTCCTTCGACAATTCCCGTCAGCTCCGGTCCGTGGGATTCGCCTGCAGTTAAATATCGGATCATAACAATGGATTCTGCTCAATCGGTTATCGCGGGTGGTCTGGATTCAGAGATCGAGCTCTGAATGGAGTGCCCGCGTATTAGAACCCCCGACCCTTCGAGAGCGCGGGAGTCCTCCCTAATGACCCAAAGATAGAGATTTTATCCATGGGAATGAATGAGCAGCGAGTGGATCTCAGTCCCAATTGGGCAAAAACTTTCGTACTTTTGCCCACGCTGTCATGTAGGAACAGGAACAGGGAAATGGAACCGTTCCGGTCGGTGTTCAGGCCGGAGATCCAAGGGAAGCGGGCACGCGATTCATGATCTACGCAATGCAAGAGCTGGGGAAGTACACGTCACTTCTGTATCAGGCGCTTCGCTCCTCTACGGAAGTGAAGACCTACCGGAAGAATCTGCTTCATGAATTGGTCAAAGTGGGATACGACTCACTCGGGATTATTGTACTGGTCGGTCTGTTCACGGGAGCGGTATTGACCATTCAAACGGCCTATCAACTGGAGTTGTCTTTTATTCCACTGACGACGATCGGTTCCATTGTATCGGAGTCGATTCTGATTGAGTTGGCGGCGGTCATTTCGTCGCTTGTTTTGGCAGGGAAGGTGGGTGCCCGAATTGCGACTGAATTGGGAACGATGAAAGTGAGTGAGCAGGTGGATGCCCTCGAGTCGATGGGGTTCAACTCGGTTACATTTTTGGTTATACCCCGGGTGTTGGCCGGACTATTAATGTTCCCGATTCTCTACATTGTTGCATCTGTTTGTGGTATTGGCGGGGGGCTGGCTGCTGGAATCCTGACCGGTGTGGTCCCCTCTTCCGACTTCATTACCGGAGCTCAGATGTTCTTTACCCCGTGGAACGTACTTTTCGGTTTTGTAAAATCGTTTGTGTTCGGGTTTGTGATCACATCGATCGCCTGTTACAAAGGATATTATGCCAGTGGAGGTGCAGAGGGAGTCGGAACTTGTACCACGCAAGCGACGGTCCTGGGTTGTATTTATGTTCTGTTGGCCGATTTCATGCTTGCAACACTGTTGCTCTGATACGACAGATAATGATCGGGTCGAACCGAAGGCGAGAGTAATGAACTGAGATGATTGAAATCCGAAACTTGACGAAATCATTTGACGAGATGACCATCTGGAAGGACGTCTCGTTCACGGTGGCAGATGGGGAGACTCTGGCCATTATCGGGCGATCCGGATGTGGAAAATCGGTTCTGCTCAAGCACATGAATGCACTGATGAAGCCGGATCAGGGCGAGGTTCTGATCGATGGCATTAATATTCATGAGCAGGATTACGTCAGTCTCCGGAAATTACGTCAGCAGTTCGGAATTCTGTTTCAGGGTTCGGCACTGTTCGACTCCATCAACACATTCGAGAATGTGGCATTCCCTCTTCGATATTTTACGGATCTTGAAGAGGAGGAAATTCGTATGAAGGTGATGGAGTCACTAGAAATGGTGGGCCTGGAATCTTCTGCAGAGAAGGAGACATCGGAACTTTCGGGCGGAATGCGGAAGAGAGTCGGACTGGCACGGGCCATGATTCTGAAGCCGGTCTATTTGATGTATGACGAGCCAACGTCGGGTCTCGACCCCGAGACGGCCGACGAGATCAACAAACTCATTATTGAGCTTTCCGACGCACTCAAGATTACCTCCATCGTGGTTACCCATGACATGCACAGTGTTCTGGAAGTCGCAGACAAGGTGGCTTTTTTGAATCGAGAGCGGCTCGATTGGTTCGGGTCGATTGATGAGTTGCGCAGGAGTGATCACGACCATTTAAACCGATTTGTTCGAGCCAGTGAATATCAAATGCATCCGGATCAGGTGGAGATCCCTGCCGGAAACGATGCACCCCAATCAGAGGACGAAGCGAAGAGAGGAGAGGGACCATGAGCAATGAATTGAAAATCGGTCTGACCGTATTGGTTGCGTTTACGGTGGCCTACATCGGGTTCCGGTTTATGAGTGATGTTCCGGTATTCCGGCAACCCCAAGAGGTGGTGTCCACCTTTGAACGGGTAGACGGTTTGGCAACGGGCGGTCTGGTCTACATGAACGGAGTAAAGATCGGCTCAGTCAAAAAAGTTGAATTGACCCCCGAAATGGTGGTCCGTGTGACCATGTCTATTGAAGTGGATGTTCCAATCCCGAGTGATTCAAGGGCCATGCTCACATCATCCGGACTTCTGGACGGGAAATCCATTGTGATTGAGCGGGGACAATCCTCGGAACCCATCGCCGATGGCGGATCCATCGAGGGTGTTTTTGTAGATTCCATGTTGGAGACTCTGGGCGAACGGGGTCAAGTGTTGGGAGATGATATTTCCGGGTCATTGAATGAAATGAACCGCTTTCTGGGTCAATTGAATCGGGCACTGGACGACTCCAGCAGCCGGGCACTCAACGCGTCCCTGATCCATCTCGAAGAGGCGACATCCGTCGTCTCCCGAACTCTGCAGGCGAAGCAACAAGAGATGGAACAGAGTGTGGAGTCTCTTCACAGTCTTCTGTCAGAACTCGACTCGACGGCGGTGAACAGCCGCCCCCATCTGGAAGCGATGATTCAAAACCTGGAGGGTACATCCCGGGATTTGGGTGAACTGACGGTTGAGATGGATACAACGGTCGTTCAGCTGAATCAGATTCTTACAAAAGTGAATCGGGGTGAAGGATCCCTTGGAAGGTTGGTCAACGATGCCTCTCTCTACGAGAATTCAGATTCGTTGTCAGTGGAGCTTCGGGACCTGATTAAAGCATTTCGGGAAGATCCGGGTCAGTTTCTACGGCACATGAGCCTTATCGAGGTCTTTTAACCTGTGCTGGCGGGTCATTTCGTTGCTCTTCGCAGGTGTGAGCAGTATATTTCTCTTCTGTTTTTGAAGTATTTCGAGCCGGTTTGTGGGCGATTCCTGCCGGTAAGTCTGTAATTAGTTGAAGACGAGGGTTTATATGGGTGTGATGTCGAAAATGAGGAACAGTACACCAGCCATCCTCTGGGTGCTGATCTTTTCATTCGGAATTTTGTGGGTACTGCAGGATACGCAGGTATTTGATGCAATGGCCGGGGGTCCCACCGATATGGGTTCGGTTAACGGAGAACGGATCACGCTCGAAGAGTTCAACAGTCGTGTGAGCTACTATCTGGAGCAGTTCAATGAGGAGAACGATGCGCCGATGCAGGCCGGAATGCGGGCTCAATTCGAAGAGCAAGCGTGGAATGATCTGGTTACGGAGAAGTTGATGGCTCAGCGCATGGAACAGCTGGGAATTACCGTGACAGATCAAGAGCTTATCAATATGGTGACCGGGGAGAACCCCGATCCATTTATTCGTCAGCAGTTTGAAGACGAAACGGGTCAGATTGACCGGATCGCACTTCGTGCGGCTATAGAGGCTCCGGAGAATCAAGAGGTCTGGATGGCTATCGAGCAGCAACTCCGGCAGAATCGGCAACAGCAGAAGCTGGGGAATTACATCACCTCCGGGATGAAAGTGACGTCCCGGGATGTGGAGAGAGCCTGGCAGCAGGAAAACAGTTTTGCCGACATTCGGTTTGTCCGGGTACCGTACAGCTCAATCGACGCATCCGAAATCGAAATTACGGATGACGAGATTCAAGACTACTACAACAACAACCGGGACCAGTTCCATCGGGACGAGAGCTATCGCTTCGAGTTTGTGGCATTCGAAAAAGTTCCGACAGCGGAAGACACCTCCCGGACAATTCAGGATGTCGAAGAGCTGCGCGATCGATTTGCAGAGGCAGAAGATCACCAATCGTTCTTGCAGCAAGTACAGTCTGCCGAGCCGTTCAACGACGAGTACGTGGATTCGGACGATATTCGTGAAGAGTATGCAGCGGTATTGGAGCTGGAAACAGGTGAAGTGAGTGAGCTGGTCATGATCGACGGTGACCCTTACCTCTTCAAAAAAGTGGACGAAGAGGATGGACAGATCCAGTTTGCGGTATTAACGTATCGTGTGATTCCCGATCCGATTGCCACACTTGATCAACTGGCCGAAGAGGCCGACGAATTTCATTACTTCGCTCTCGAAGAGGGATTTCAGGAAGAAGCATCCAACCAGGAATTGGAAGTTCAAACAGCCAGCGCTGTTCAGGGAACACCACTCGTGCCTGCATTGGGTCCTGCCCAGGAGCTGATTCGTGAGTTGAGCACTCTTTCTCAAGGGGATGTCAGTAGTGTGGTGGAGTTGAGCAATCAGTTTGTGGTGGCCCGACTGGTCGAACGGATCGAAGAGGGTCCCCGGCCGCTGGAGGAAGTTCGTGGGCAAATCGAAAGTCGCCTTCGGGAACAGAAGCGGCGGGCGCAGACCGTGCTTCAGGTTCAGGACCAGCTACCGCAGGGAGCTACACTTGAGTCCGCTGCCGAAGCATTGGGTCTGGAAGTTGAGTCGGCAGAAAGTGTTCGTATGGGAGGACAGACCATTCCGAGTGCCGGACGGGAGCCGGGGATCATCGGTTCGATTTTCTCCCTGCAGCCGGGAGAACAATCTCCTCTCCTTGAAGGTGAAAGCGGACTCTATTTGGTTGAACTTCTTGAGCTCGACATGGCCGATCCTGCCGACATGAGTCAGGAGGATCGTTCCCGGGTTCGCCAGAATCTGGAACAGCAGAAATTTCAAGCCTATAATTCAATCTGGATAGAGGAGTTGCGGGAGTCTGCAACTATTCAGGACAACCGGAACCGGTTCCTCTCTCAATAATTTTCTCTTTTTCCTCCCCGTTGCATGCGATTCAGCCCTACTGACAGACGGATGATGCAGCGCGCCTTGAGTCTGGCGCAACGGGGAGCAGGAAGCGTCTCTCCCAATCCGATGGTGGGGTGTGTCATTCTGTCGAAGGGTGGAGAAATCATTGGAGAGGGTTATCACGAACGGTTTGGTCGCGAACACGCAGAGGTCAATGCACTCAAAGAGGTCTCGGACCGTTCATTGCTTCGGGGTGCTACACTCTATGTGACTCTCGAGCCGTGCAGCCACCACGGAAAAACGCCGCCTTGTGCAGACTTGATTGCAGATCTTCCGATTCAACGTGTTGTTCTTGCAATGGAGGATCCCAATCCGAAGGTGGATGGTGCCGGTGTGAGTCGGCTTCGGGATGCAGGAATTCAGGTCGATGTCGGACTCCTGGAAAGAGAGGCCGAAGAGCTCAATCGATTCTACATTCATCACATGGAATTTGGGCGGCCCTGGGTGACATTGAAAATTGCCCAGACTGCGGATGGATACATCGCAGCGCCGAATGGTGATTCCCGATGGATCAGCTCCGAGGAGTCTCGTCGTCAGGTTCACCGTTGGAGAAGCGAGTATGATGCAGTGATGGTCGGGCGGCAGACGGCCGAGCTGGACAATCCCTCGTTGACCGTCCGTTTGACGGAAGGCAGACAGCCGCGTCGCGTGGTTATCGATGGTCCGTTTTCCCTTTCCCGGGATCTCAATCTTTTTTCCGATGAATTGGAAGAGAAGACCATTGTTGTGACTTGGAACCGGGAGAGAGCCGAAGCGGAAGCCGACCCCATGCTTAAATTAATGCAGTCCAACTTTTTCCGTGGGACCATTTGTGTTGTTGGCCAGCGAGACGGACATACCGACCTTCACCAGGCGATGAAAGCTGTAGGGCAGGAGGGGGTCACCTCTCTTCTGGTCGAAGGGGGAGCGATGCTCGGTTCGGCTCTGCTCCGGGAAGATCTGGTCGATCAACTGGAATTGTTTATTGCACCGATGCTGCTGGGTGGAGGGACTCGATCCGTTTTGGGGTTGGGAATCCAGAGAATGGAGGAGATTCGGGCTTTTCGCTCGATCGAATGGACACGTAGCGGAAAAGATATGCGATTAACCGGAATTCGATAGTCCATGTTTACAGGAATTGTCAAAGAGATTGGTCGCGTAGAAGAGAGACGCTCCATGCCGGGTGGTATGGAGTTGATGATTGCCGCAGAGATGGCACGGTCTCTCTCCGTAGATGAGAGTGTGAGTGTAAGCGGAGTCTGCCTGACGGCCGTGTCGTGCGACGAGAGGCACTTTCGGGTGCAGTGTGTCGGAGAGACGCTTCGAAAATCCAATTTGGGAGACTTGTCGGTCAATGACGGAGTCAATCTGGAACCGGCTGCGACCATGGATCAGGCACTGGATGGGCACATGGTGCAGGGACATGTCGATACCACAGGTGTAATTGTCGATATTCGTGAAGTGGATGGTGCCGATCGCTTGATCCGTGTCTCCTACTCGGAGTCTTTTCGGGATTTAGTGGTCGATCGTGGAAGTATTACGCTGGATGGAATCAGTTTGACCCTTGCCAGCACAGGTGAGGATTGGTTCGAGGTCGCAATTATACCCTATACATGGGATCAGACCGTTTTGAAGAGTCGAGAGGTTGGCGATCGAGTCAATCTGGAATTTGATCTCCTCGGCAAGTATGTCGTTGCCTATCTGAAACGTCATTTCGATAAAAACGCACCAAACTGAAGTTAGCAGATCTAGCCTCAGAATCGCGGTGATCGTCCGGACGGTGAGGAGCTTCGTTCCAAATTGTTGAGTAGGGGCAATTTTTGGAAGAGGGACTGAATCTGTCCACTGTCGATGCTGAGCCGAAAGAAGTAGTACTGGAATTCTCCGAACGGATTGAACTGGAAACTGAGCGTCCAGCAAACCATTCTTCTGGTTAGGCTGAATTGGGACGGAGTTAATTCCTGATCGATGAAGTCGAAACCGAACCGGGTACTCACATCCCATTTTGGCGTCAAATTGAACCGAATGTTGTTCACATTGAGTGTGGCAGACTGCCGTGCGTTCTGTTCGTGAACCCGGTTCCATCGGTAGCTCAGGCTGAAACTGGCAGCCCAGGGAGATTGATAGTACTGGAGGGGCATTCGATTGAACCGGGTGTCGACCGGGCCGAAAAAACCTTGATTCAGAGGATCGTAGGGTGTGTAGGCAGGAGTATTAACCGGTCGGCTCCCGTTGGACCCTCCCTGGAAGGAGTAGTTTGCACTGAGAGAGTAGTTGAGTGGCTGCAGAAACTTTCCGGTCTCCTGCCAGATGTAGCGATCGACGGCCTGTCCATTTGACCCACGGGCATAGAGGGAGTAGGTTGCACTGGCCGACAAATTGACTCCCTCGACAACGCGTGTGGAGAGAGAGGCGTTAATATTACTGAAATTCAAGCTGTCGGCGGCAAAGTTGTAACTCGAATTGACACTCAGGTTGTCGATCAAACGCAGATTCTCGCTGTTGACCTCACCGGTGGAATCCCGACGCACCTGTTTGGTTTCGAAAATGTTACTGATACCGAAATTCATGCTCATCTGTTCACCCTGACCCGGCCCTCCGTAGACTTCATTTTCAAAGATGGAATAGCGGTCGGTTCTTCCTGTGCTGTCTCGTTGGACCTCTCGATAGTATCCCCAGGAAGGGTCACTGAAGTCGGGTCGATAGCTGAATCCGATGTTGGGTCGCAACGTATGGCGAAATCCCTCGAGTGATCCGATCTCCAGCTGGGAGATCCCGTAAATGGTTGTAGAGAAGTTGATGGACGTCGAAAAATCACGTCCGGTAACAAAGCCCTGTTCGGTAAATTCGACCACTTCACCAGCCGCAGGATCCCACTCTTTTCGGGTCGATTTCGGGTACCAGTATTCGTTCATCGAAAAACCCGCACTGGTGTTCATGAATTGACTCGGAATCAAATTATTGGCACTCAATTGCAGTTGATGACGCATTCCGAGATCGATATGGCGATCATCTCCGGTAGCTTCCCGATAGAGAGAAGGATCCAGAAGGGCATCAAACCACCCCGTCGGTTCCTCGGCGCCGTCTGTCGGCCGGTAGTTGTAATCCGATTCAAATTGATTGCTGTAACGAATCGAAAGAGTCTCGTACCAACGGGGACCACCCAATCGGGGTGTGGAGGGTTCAAAAGGGGTGAATTGCTGCAGACTAAAGTTCATCTGGGGCCCGGAGAGGCGGGCACTGTTGTCGGAGAACTGCTGATTCAACCGGTTGGAGACGTTAAACGTAAAGAGATTGTCCGGATGGCGATAGCGATAAGAGAGGTTGGAGGAACTGCTGGTTTGAGCCCGCTCGTCAATATTGTAAGAGGTTCGTTGAAAATAATCTGCCGTCCGGAGGTTGATATTGGCACTCAGGCTGGCGTAGGGGCTGAGATCCTGATTGTGGGTGAGCGTAAGTCGTTTGTTGACTGCGCGGGTAAATCCGGGATCGGTCGGTTCCAGACCTCGTTCGGAGGAGTACCCGAGGGTCACCGATCCATTGTAGCGACCGGTTCGCCTATATTGAGCACGAGACTCGTTGAAAAACGTCCCGGAGGTGAAGATGTCAAATGATGTCTGCGCCGTCAAATAGTCGTTAATGTACTGGAACCACCCGATATTCTGGAGGCCAATACCACGGTCCGTCGCATTCTGGAAGGCGTAGGTCGGTTCCAGAAATCCGGACTCCTTCTGATCCGGACCGAGTCCTGAAGGTACGTACCCGAACGGGAAGAGAATCGGGTAGGGAATGTCGAGAAGAAAAAGTCGGGCATTGGTAAAGAAGATTTCATCCTCGTCAACGACCTTCATCCGGTCCGCTTCGATATAGTAGTACATGTGCGTAGGTGGACAGGTAGAATATCGTCCTTGATCTATAAACACTTCCTCCCGGGAGACATTCTTGATCTGATCTCCAGTCAAATATCCATCCTGGATCTGAACTTCGGCCGCATTGAACTTTCCCCGTTCTGTTTCGTAATTGAACAGGATGCGGGAACTGCGAATTTCGTTGGATCCCTGCATGAGTGTTGGATAGGAGAGTGAATCGGACGAAGAGTCACTTAGTGCACGAACCTCGCTACGATTCAGATCAAGCGCGACTTCGCCGGCTGTCAGTTGATTCTCGCCTTTGGAAACTTTTGCAGAACCATAGAGATTAGCTTCGCGACTCTCCCCGCTTTGAAACGTAAGCGAGTCTGCTGCTTGAAAACGGACGCTGCCGTCATCCTCTTCTGAAGAGAGTGTGGACCCGTTATCGTCTGCACCGCCACCCCCTGGTAGTTGACCCGCTGCACCCTCCTGAGCCAGAGCCGGCATCACCAAAACAAGCAGGAGAGGGATGAATGCAAGGAGCCGGAGCCGAAAGGCGTGATATGAAATCTCCCTGCGGTGCATAGTGCGTGTCTACAGATTCTCCATCGCCAGACTGGATGCGCCGTAGAGAGCAGCATCGTTGCCCAGCGGTTCAAATAAAATTTCGAAATCAGGTCGGAAAGGAGACATCAGATAGGATAGAGCGGTCCTCTTCGCAGGGTCGATGATCCAATGCCCTGCTTTCGCCACTCCTCCACTGATGATGATCTTTCGAATATCCAGAATGTGGATGTAGTTGACAATGGCGTATCCCAGTTTCTCTCCGGATTTCTGGAGGATTTCGGCCGCAAGGTCGTTTCCGCTCTCCGCAGCATGGTAGAGATCGACCGGTTCCAATTCATCAAAACGATCGTGAAAAGTTTTGAAGAGAAGATTTTCCGGTTGTTGACGTATCAAATCGACGGCGTATCGACTCAAGAATCGCTGGCCCAAATAGGCCTCGATACCACCGCGTGTGTTGCTGTTGGAGAGGGGGCCGTGATAATCGATGATAACATGTCCCAACTCGGCCGCCGATCCGGTGGCGCCTCGAAAAAGGTTGCGATGGAGAATGATCCCGCCTCCGACACCGGTTCCGAGTGTAATCATGATCATACTGTCAAAATCACGACCGACGCCAAAACGGGATGATCCCAATGCGGCCAGGTTGGCGTCATTTTCGACGATACAGTGATACCCGGTCCTCTTGTAGACCTCCTCCGATACATGGACCACTTCCCAGCCAGCCAGGTTTGGTGGCTTGCTTACGGTGGTTCGATCCAGCGAAACAACTCCCGGTGATCCCATGCCTATCCCGATAGGTCTCTCGCTACGCCCCTCCATGATGCGGTCGATAGCGAGTTTGATGCGGTCAAAGACATGGTCCTTGCCTTGTTCTGCTTCGGTCGGGATGGTGACCTTTTTCAGTATTCCATCTTCTTTGTCGATCAGGGCAGCCTTTATATTGGTTCCCCCGAGATCTATACCTATTGCCTGCATGCAGTTGCTTCTTGGTGGAAAGATCAGCGAACCAGAAAACAGACCGGTCCGAGCTTGCGGCCAAGATAAGAAAAAATCGACCGGTCGTGGCTATTCCTGAATCCGGTAGATGGATTCGCCTTCCCGCCGCATTCCGTACTCTTCTCTGGCGATTCGTTCCAGCAGATCGGGGCTGTTTTGAAGAGCATCAATTTGGGTCCGGAGCTCTTCCGTCTCTTGCTTCAATTGATCGATCTGCTCCTGCAATTGAGCTTCCTGACGGTGGAGTTGATACCGTGTCCAGAGACTGTGGGTATCCAGAAAAAGAAACCAGACCATTACAAAGGTGATAAACAGTCCAATCAAGTAGGATTTGCGCCAGTGGAGAGGGTTCAGGCGATTCAGGTCCATGGATGGCATCACGGTGTAAGTAACTTGACAGTTCTGCGACTGATCGTGCCGGACACTGTATGTGTTCAATTACGGAAAATCAGGATCGATTTGCAAAAAATAACCCCTACCGGGTATCAGCCGATAAGGGTTAATCAAGAGAGAGTCAAAAAGCGTATGCGCACTTTTGGTTGTGAACCGGGTGGGATTCGAACCCACGACCCACGGCTTAAAAGGCCGTTGCTCTACCAACTGAGCTACCGATTCGACGGTCATCGTAATGGCTGATACGTAATTATGATTCAACCCATTACATAAACAGATTCCAAAGATAAGGGTTAACCACTTTTAAAATCAAACCTAATACGGATAAAAAGAGCGATCCTACAGAGAGTTTCCTTCCTGAATGGCGGCTCGTATATTGGGATGTCTTGTCCGACTCATTCGTACTGTCCAATAGGCAGATCGGGGACCGGGTCCGGATGATGAATCTCAATGAGCACCGGGGAGAAAATGGCAACGATTTTCAGTCGAATCATACAGCAGGAAATCCCCTCCTGGAAAGTAGGGGAGACGGATCGGTGTTATGCGTTTTTAGATATCGGTCCCGTCGCCAGAGGACACACGCTCGTTGTACCCAAGGAGGAGACGGACTACCTTTTCGATTTGAGTGATGATTCACTGAATGGCCTGATGCTTTTTTCCAAGCAGGTTGCCCGTGCAATTGACCGGGCGTTGAACCCCCTCCGTACGGGAGTCGTAGTACAGGGACTGGAGGTGCCTCATGCCCATATTCATTTGATCCCGATCTATACCGAGTCGCAGAGCATGGCCCTCGGGAAGCGAGTGGATCCAAGTGACAAGGAGATGAGAGAAATTGCCGATGCCATCTCGTCCGAACTGATCCGCGGATAGATCCGTCGGGAATCTGGAACTATTGAAATTGGAGATGACCATGACCATCGCTGTACTCAACGGGCCCAATCTCAATTTGTTGGGTCACCGGGATCCCGAACACTACGGAACCAACACGCTGTCGGATATCGAACAGTCGATTCGACAAACCTACCCGTCCATTGATATGGAGTGGTATCAGAGCAACCATGAAGGAGAGTTGATCGATCGGATTCACAAGATTCGGGATGCGGATGTGGATGGCCTCGTTGCCAATTGGGGAGCCTACACACACACGTCCGTCGCACTTCGAGACGCGTTGGAACTTCTTGAGATTCCGGTGGTCGAAGTACACCTCTCCAATCTTCACCGCCGAGAACCGTTCCGGCACACCTCATGGACAGCGGCAGCCAGCCTGGGGATTATTGCCGGATTCGGAGCCGACAGCTATCGACTGGGCGTGGAGGCGATTCGCCTCAAACTCGGAGCCTCCTGACCCTTGAATCGCCTCCGTGAACTCATCTCCGACTCACTGATATACGGGATCAGCAGCGTATTTGCCCGATTCGTCAACTATCTGCTGGTTCCGTTTCATACGGATGTGTTTAATCCGGCTCGTTTTAGCATTGTCGGCCTCGTCTATGCAGCGATCGCCCTGCTCAATGTGCTCTTCACCATGGGAATGGAGTCGGCATATATCCGGTATGGAAAAGATCGGGAGACGGCCTCTACTCTGTTTCGCTCTCTTCAACTCCTGCTCCTTTCGCTGGCCTCTCTTCTGGGTGGCATCCTTTGGCTTGCCGAACCGTGGGCCCTTCCACTGCTCAATCTGGACGAATCGGTCTCCGGAATATATCTGATGATGATCGGAATTCTCTGGTTTGACACCCTTTCGATCGTGCCGTTTGCCGAGCTTCGTCTCTCCCGTCGAACCTGGCTCTTTGCCTCCCTCAAAACCGTGCACGTCGTGCTGAATTTGGTACTCAATTTCTGGCTGATTCTCGGACTCGGGGCGGGAATCGAGGCGGTCTTCCTGAGCAACCTGATTGCATCCGTACTGGTCACACTGGTGGTCTGGACCGTTACGGCTCCGCTCTTTCTGGAGGGGGAGTGGAACGGGCCTTCGGCGTGGCGGGCACTTCGGTTTGGATGGCCGTTTGTACCGGCCGGTATCGGGTATGCAATGAATGAAACCCTGGATCGATTCTTCCTGAATGCAATGGATCCTGAACGGGTCATTCAACTCTATGGTCCGGAGATGACACCCGAGGATATTACCGGGATATACAACGCCTGCTACAAACTGGCGGTCTTCATGCTTCTCTTCATTCAGATGTTTCGAATGGCATGGCAACCCTTTTTCATGCGCTATGCAGATGACAAGGATTCTCCCCGGTTGTTTGCCCAGGCTTTTCACGGATTCAATTTGGTGGCAGCACCGATGTTCCTTTTTGTGAGCCTCTTTGCAACCGAGTTGGTACAGGTCCGGATTCCTTTTCTGGATGCGACGCTCATTGGAAGTGCCTATTGGGCGGGTTTGGAGATTGTTCCCTACCTGATGCTTGCATACTGGTTCCACGGGTGGTACATCCATTTTTCGGCCGGTATCTTTATTGCGGAGAAGACACGGCTGCTCCCGCTCATTACGCTGGGTGGTGGCGGGATTACCATTCTCGGTAATCTTGCGCTCGTCCCCTGGATGGGCATGACCGGCTCGGCTTGGGCGACCGTTCTCAGTTACGGGGCCATGGCATTGGCACTTTGGGGGTACAGCCAGAAGCATTTCCGTGTGCCATATGCGATGGGACAGGGACTTCTGCTTATGGGCGGGTCGATTGGTGTACTTGCATTGTCACCCTTCGCTGAAGCGATCGTTCCACTGCCATCTGCCGCTGTACGTTTGATTCTTTTTCTGATGGCCGCCATCGGGTTGGCACTATATGGCTGGCGCTGGGCGGTACGAGAGAAGCGGGACGAGTCTCAAGAATTCAAGGCATAAAAAAACCCCGATCGGCAATGCCGACCAGGGTTTTCTGCAAGTAGTGAAGAAGCCTTGAGCACCTCTTCTTGTTGATTGTTTTTATGCGTCCATCAGCTTTTTGAAATCCTCAAGTACGCTTCGTACATG
>JBNJFK010000006.1:0-28068 GCA_051746765.1 Bacteroidota bacterium | reverse complement strand
TCGGCCGGGATCTTCACTCATCTGAGCATAAGAATGTGGAACTGAACGAGATTGCGGTGAACCAGGAGATCCCCAAACATTTTCTGAGCAAAATTCTTCAATTATTGGTCAAACAGAAGCTTTTGTTGTCCATGAGAGGGCCCAATGGCGGGTTTCGGCTTTGCCGGGAGCCGAAAGAGATCTCCCTTGTGGAAATAGTGGAAGCGATCGACGGGCTCGACATCTTTAAACAGTGCGGGATTGGAATCCGGGAGTGTGACGATCAAGACCCGTGCCAGATTCATGATGAGTACAAGGCCTCACGTGAACGGATGTTTTGTCTGTTTCAAAACAAAACACTGGAAGCGCTTACGGAGGATGTAAGGAATGGGGACAGTCTTGCAAATATTACAACGCCGCCACCCTACGGGAATTGGGGAGTGTCGGAAGAGGATCCATGACCGGATAGAATAGATGCGTTAACAATATTTCTGGAGGAACGACCATGTCGAAACTGCAAACGACCATCGATGCTAACGAGGCTGCTGCCTATATCGCTCACAAAGTCAGTGAGGTCATTGCAATCTACCCGATCACACCGGCTTCACCGATGGGAGAATGGTCCGATGAATGGAGCATGGCCGGAAAGAAGAATATCTGGGGAGAAATTCCGGACGTCATCGAGTTGCAAAGCGAGGGGGGAGCGTCGGGGACCATGCATGGTGCGCTTCAAACCGGTGCTCTAACCACCACGTTTACGGCATCGCAGGGACTGCTTTTGATGATGCCGAACCTGTACAAGATTGCCGGAGAGCTGACCCCGGCAGTTGTTCATGTTGCCGCGCGTACGGTCGCAACTCACGCCCTTTCCATTTTCGGTGATCATAGTGATGTCATGGCGATGCGAATGACCGGAATGGGGATGCTGTCTTCCAATAGTGTACAGGAGGCGATGGATATGGCATTGATCGCTCACGCCTCTACACTCGCGACACGTATTCCCTTCATCCATTTTTTCGATGGATTCCGAACCTCTCATGAAGTTCAAAAAATATATCAGGTACCCGATGACGTGATCCGGAAAATGATCCGTGACGAGCAGGTGATTGAACATCGGAATCGTGCATTGAACCCAGACAAACCGGTGTTACGGGGTACAGCGCAAAACCCGGACGTATTCTTTCAGGCGAGAGAGACGGCCAACAAGTACTACAACGCTTGTCCGGATCGTGTGCAGGACGTCATGGACGAGTTCGGAAAGCATACCGGACGATCATACAAGCTATTTGAGTATCACGGAGACCCGAATGCCGAACAGGTGTTGATTTTGATGGGTTCGGGGGCAGAAACCGTGCACGAGACCGTTGACAAACTCAATGGCGAGGGGCGTAAAACCGGTGTGGTCAAAGTTCGTCTGTTTCGCCCGTTCAGTATGCGTCACGTAATTGAGTCTCTTCCCGAAAGCGTGAAAGCAGTTGCAGTTCTGGATCGAACGAAAGAGCCGGGAAGTACCGGTGAACCCCTTTACAACGATGTAGTCACCAGTTTTCAGGAGAACCGAATTGAGAAGTGGAAAACATTTCAGGAAGAGCCCCGGGTGATCAACGGCCGTTACGGTCTCTCTTCGAAAGAGTTTACCCCCCCAATGATCGAACGGGTGATGGATGAACTTGCCAATGAAACTCCCAAGCGTCGGTTTACGATTGGTATCAAGGATGATGTCACACATACCAGCCTTGACTATGAGGCGACTTCGTGGGAGAGTGAAGAAGATGTTTTCGAAGGCCTGTTCTACGGATTGGGGGCAGACGGGACTGTGAGCGCAAATAAAAACTCGATCAAAATCATCGGTGATCACACCGACTATCATGCCCAGGGCTACTTTGTGTATGATTCGAAAAAATCGGGGGCCACGACCGTTTCTCACCTTCGGTTCGGCCCGAAACCCATCCGATCGGCATATCTGATCAACAAGGCCAACTTCATTGCCTGTCATCAGTCCCAGTTCCTGAACCGGTTCGACATGCTCAAACATGCACGGGAGGGAGCCACCTTTCTTTTGAATGCGCCGTACCCTTCGGACGAGGTGTGGGATCACCTCCCGGAGAGTGTCCAGCAACAGATCATAGACAAAGGGATCAAATTGTATGCCATTGATGCGTACAAAGTGGCTCGTGATAATGGAATGGGGACACGCATCAATACGGTCATGCAGACCTGTTTCTTTGCCATTTCGGATATTTTGCCGAAGGAGAAAGCCATTCTGTTGATTAAAGGGGCCATTAAAAAAGCCTATGGTAACAAAGGTGCGAAGATTCTGGAGAGCAACTACGCGGCTGTCGACAACTCGATCGAAAACCTGTTCGAAGTAGAGGTTCCCGGGATGGCGTCTTCCGGTCTGGAGATGCGACCGGCCGTTCCCTCGGAAGCCCCGGAATTTGTTCAAAATGTCATTGCCGAAATTATCGCCGGAAACGGAGACAACCTTCCGGTCAGTGCTTTCGAACCAGACGGGACATTCCCGACAGGTACGACAAAATGGGAGAAGCGAAACATTGCACAGAGCATTCCGGTTCTCGAGCCGGATATCTGTATTCAGTGTGGAAAATGTGCGCTTGTCTGTCCACATGCGGTGATCCGTATGAAAGCATACGACGGGACTCTGCTGGAAGCGTCCCCGGAAACATTCAAGTACATGGATGCGCGGGGTCGTGAGTGGCCGGAGAATACGAAGGTCAGCATTCAGGTTTCTCCGGAAGATTGTACCGGCTGTGAACTTTGCGTGGAAGTATGTCCGGCGAAAGATCGAAAAGAGGTGGGTCGGAAGGCGTTGAACATGGCGAGCATCGATCCGCTACTGGAGCAGGAGAAGGAGAACTGGGACTTCTTTTTGACATTGCCGGAGTATGACCGGTCCGAAATAAAGAGCGAGACGGTGAAGGGAGCCCAGTTTTTACAGCCTCTTTTCGAATTTTCCGGGGCCTGTGCAGGATGTGGCGAGACGCCGTACATCAAGCTGGTCACACAGCTCTACGGCGACAGAATGGTGATTGCAAATGCGACCGGTTGTTCGTCCATCTATGGGGGCAACCTGCCGTCGACTCCATACACCACAAACAACCAGGGATTGGGACCGGCCTGGTCCAACTCGCTGTTTGAAGACAATGCAGAGTTCGGTCTGGGATTCAGGCTGACGATCGACAAGCAGTTGGAACAGGCCCGCAATCTTCTAAGCGCGATGAATGGACGTGTGGACAACGATCTGGTTCAGGACATTCTGAATGCGGATCAATCCACCGAGCCGGGGATCTTTGAACAGAGGGAGCGTGTATCCAAACTGAAGGAGATTCTTCTGAAACAGGATTCAAATGAGTCCAGAATGCTGTACAGTATCGCAGATTATCTGGTCCGGAAAAGTGTCTGGATCTTCGGTGGCGATGGATGGGCGTACGACATCGGCTATGGAGGTCTGGATCATGTGCTTGCGAGCGGTCGCGATGTCAATATTCTGGTCATGGATACGGAAGTCTATTCCAACACGGGTGGGCAGTGTTCCAAAGCGACTCCGCTCGGTGCCGTGGCCAAGTTCGCCGCATCCGGCAAGCGAACGGGCAAGAAAGATCTGGGATTGATGTCCGTCTCCGGAGGTCATGCCTATGTGGCGAGGGTCGCCATGGGATCCAATGATGCCCAGACGATGAGGGCGATCATTGAAGCCGAACGGTACCCGGGTCCATCCATTATCATCGCATACAGTCACTGTATTGCACATGGATACAATATGAAATACGGGCTGAACCAGCAGAAGCTTGCGGTCGATTCAGGCTATTGGCCACTGTTTCGATTTGACCCGCAAAAAGTCGAGGAGGGGAAAAATCCGTTTCAACTCGATTCGAAGCCGCCGAAAATCCCGCTTGAGGAGTATGCCTACAACGAAATGAGGTATCTGATGTTGGCAAAATCACAGCCGAAAGTAGCCAAGGAGCTCATGAAACAGGCGCAGAAAGAGGTGAATGCACAGTGGCATGTGTATGAGCAGATGGAGTCTGTGTACGAGCCGGGTACCACAAAAGAGGAGAACGTTTGAGCAGGTTCATAGATAATCCTAAAAGGAGTGACTCATGAATTCGGAAACCAAGTACCTGGGAATGACGCTTAAAAACCCGTTGGTACCCTCTGCTTCGCCACTCTCGAATGACGCAGACGTTGTGAAACGACTGGAAGACGCCGGGGCTGCAGCTGTGGTAATGTATTCGCTGTTCGAAGAGCAGATTACCAGGGAAAATTTGGCGCTGGATCACTTTCTGACCACTTCAACCGACAGTTTTGCAGAAGCACTCAGCTATTTCCCGGAGCCCCGGGCATATCACAATCTGCACGCAGAGGATTATCTGGAGCATATCCAAAAGCTGAAGAGGACGGTCGAGATTCCCGTGATTGCCAGTCTCAACGGGGTTTCAAAGGGAGGCTGGATGTCCTATGCGAAGGAGATGGAGACGGCCGGTGCCGATGCCATCGAGCTCAATATCTATTACATCGCCGGAGACCCGTCCGTGACATCTGAATCTGTAGAACAGATGTACCTGGAAGATCTGAAAGCCGTCAAGGAATCCGTGGATGTCCCGGTATCCGTGAAACTCGGCCCGTATTTTAGCTCGTTCGGGAATATGGCTGTTCGTTTGGAAAAGGAAGGAGCCGACGGTCTTGTGCTCTTTAATCGGTTCTACCAACCGGATTTTGATCTGGATCTTCTGGAAGTGAATCCCAGCCTGGAACTGAGTAGTTCATTCGAGAAGAGATTGCCGCTGCGATGGCTTGCTCTTCTCCGTCCGCATCTCTCCTGCAGCCTGGCTGCAACCACAGGGATTCACAACGCAGAGGATGCGATAAAGATGATTCTGGCCGGTGCAGATGTGGCCATGATGGCATCGGTCCTGCTTCACAAAGGTCCTGAAGTGATCAGGGAGATTCTTGAAGAGATGGATCGGTGGATGGAGGAGAAAGAGTATGAATCCGTAAGCGAGATGAGAGGGGCAATGAGCTCGGCTTCGGTTTCAGATCCCAGTGCATTCGAGCGAGCCAATTACATTAAAATTCTGCAGGGCTTCAAGATGGAAAACCTGTAGCAGTCATGTGGTTGAATGAGTTCCAGAGAGAAGAAGTACTTACGTAAACCAAGTCTAAACTACAGAGCTCGTTGGAATCCGGATTCCATAATTGTACATTTAAATAGAGTTTATTGTCTAAATATCCAAATTAAGAGAGAGCCATTCTGTGCAGGTCGGCAGGATGGAGCAAGTACAACCGTCACTGAATCATGAAAAAGGAGAGATGTTATGGCACTTCTAATCACGGATACATGCATTAATTGCGCCGCTTGTGAACCTGAATGCCCCAATCAGGCCATCTATGAGCCCGGAGCAGAATGGTCAATGGCAGAGGGCACAAACCTCAGCGGACCCGTAACTCTGTTGAATGGAAACGAAGTGGATGCCGAGGAGATGCAGGCACCATTATCGGATGAGTTCTACTTTATCGTGACTGATAAATGCACCGAGTGTAAAGGATTTCACGATGAAGAACAGTGTGTATCGTTCTGTCCGGTTCCGGATTGCATCATTGTAGATCCGGAGCACGAGGAGTCCGAGGAAGAGCTTCTGGAACGGCAGACTCATCTTCACGACTAGATAGAGTCTGTGTCAGTCGAAATACGTTCTAACAATCTAATCTCCCAGAATAATGGACAATCCCACGTTGACTCCAACCATGCAAAAAGTGGTTGTCAGGTTCTCCGGTGACTCTGGTGACGGTATCCAGTTGATCGGTGACATGTTCTCGCAATCTTCCGGATCGGCCGGAAATGATTTGACGACGATCCCGGACTTTCCCGCAGAGATACGTGCTCCACAGGGAAGTGTTGGAGGTGTCTCCAGTTTTCAGGTTCAAATAGGAGGCACAGAGATCTTCACTCCGGGGGATCAGGTCGACGTGCTGGTGGTGATGAATCCGGCTGCGCTTGCAGCAAATCTGGAGTTTCTGAAGCCTGGCGGTACCATTATTGCGGACAAGGATAATTTCTCACTCAAAAATCTGAAGAAAGCAGGGTTTGAGATCAACCCGCTGGAAGATGAATCCCTTGATAATTATCTGGTCGTCCCGGCCCCTGCGACAACCTTTACTCGCGAAGCCTTGAAGGATATGGGGCTGGACATGCAAACCATGGTGCGCAGCAAAAACATGTTTGCTCTCGGGATCATTTACTACATGTTTACCCGTCCTCTGAAAAATACGATTGAATTTCTGGAGAAGAAGTTCGGCAAAAAACCACAATTGGTCGAAGCGAACAAACGGGCACTTCAGGCCGGATATAATTTCGCCGAGAGTGTAGAGATCATCGGTTCATCGATCATGATCCCGCCGGCCAATCTACCCAAGGGGACCTATCGAAATATTGACGGGAATACAGCCATTGCGTGGGGCTTTCTTGCGGCAGCTGAACGCAGTGGACACAAACTGTCCCTGAGTTCATACCCGATTACACCGGCCTCTGAAATCATGCACGAATTGGCGGCCAGAAAGGATATGGGAGCGATCGTGTTTCAGGCAGAGGACGAGATTGCCGCGATCGCCGCTGCAATAGGAGCCGCCTACAGTGGAAATTTATCGGTCACAACGACCTCCGGACCGGGAGTTTCTCTCAAGACGGAAGCCATGGGGTTGGCCGTCATTGCAGAACTTCCGTTGGTCATCGTCAATGTACAACGCGCAGGCCCGTCAACCGGCCTGCCGACAAAAACCGAGCAGAGTGATCTGCTGCAGGCGTTGTACGGGCGTCATGGAGAGGCGCCGCTGGTCGTGATCGCCGCAAGCTCGCCGGATGACTGTTTCGACTTCAGTTACCAGGCAAGCAAAATTGCAATCGAGCATATGACTCCGGTGGTTCTGTTGTCAGATACCTATCTGGCAAGTGGTACAAGTCCCTGCAGAATTCCGGATATGGACAAACTGGACACGATTCGAACACCCAAGTTCGAGGGGGAGCCGGACGAGTGGCAACCGTACATGCGGGAAACCGAATATTTGAATCGGTACTGGATGGTCCCGGGAGAGAAAGGTTTTGAACATCGAATCGGAGGTCTGGAGAAGAAAGAGATTACCGGGAATTTGACTTACGAGCCTCTGAATCACGAAAAAATGGTGAAAACCAGAGAGGAGAAAATTGAACGAATTTCAAAAAAACTGCCAAAGCAGACCGTTCGAGGTTCGGAGAAGGGCAAATTACTGGTAGTTGGATGGGGCAGTACGTTTGGAGCAATCAATTCGGCTGTCATCGAAATGATTGAAGAGGGGTACGAGGATTTCGGGTTCACCCATTTCAATTACATCAAACCACTGCCGAAGAATACAAACGAGATCTTTGAAGGATTCGACAAAATTCTGGTTTGTGAATTGAACAACGGTCAGTTGGTGACCTATCTAAGATCAAAACTGCCTCAACACACCTACAATCAGTTCAATAAAATTCAGGGTCAGCCATTTTTTATCTCCGAGATAAAATCACGAATTCTAAAAGAGCTGGAGGCGTAATTATGAGAGTGAACCTGAAAGAAGCGGCTACAAATGGATTGACCCGGAAGGATTTTGTCAGTGACCAGTCCGTACGCTGGTGTCCGGGCTGTGGAGATTACATGATCCTTGCCACCCTGCAAAAAGCCTTTGCAAGGCTGGATCATCCCAAGGAGAACCTCGTATGCGTGTCGGGGATTGGTTGTTCGTCCCGGCTTCCGTACTACATGGCAACCTACGGCGTACACTCCATTCATGGCAGGGCTGCAGCGGTATCGACCGGTATCAAATTGGCCAATCCTGAATTGAGTGTATGGATGATGACGGGGGACGGCGACTGCATGGCGATTGGCGGAAATCATTTTATCCATGCGTGCCGGAGAAATATCGATCTGAACATTATCATTTTTAACAACAAGATCTACGGAATGACCAAGGGGCAGTCCTCACCGACGACTCCGGTGGGCAAGCGGACCAAAACGGCTCCCGACGGCACGTACGAGAACCCGTTTACGATTGGCGAGGTCGCCATGGGGGCCGGGGCGACATTTTTTGCACGGGTACCGGATAAAGACCCAGCCATGTTGGAGGAGGTGATGATGAGGGCCTACCATCACAAGGGCACCTCGGTGATCGAGGTGCTTCAGAATTGTGTGATCTTTACGGATGGCATTCACGAACAGATCACCGGAAAAGAGACAAAGGATGACAATCAACTGGTTCTGGAATCGGGGAAGCCTCTCGTTTTCGGCGGGGAGAAGAAGTTCGGTTTCAGGTTAAACGGAATGAAGCTGGAAAAAGTCCAGCTTACAGAAGATGGGGAGGACACGCCCGGTTTATTGACTCATGATCCCTCGGAACGGGAACCGCAAATGCACATCGCAATTTCAAGATTGCAGCTTCCCGATAACCCGGTGGCGACGGGTGTTATCCGCGAGGTAGAATCAGAGAGTTTTGAATCGAGTGCTCACATGGCCATTTATAATGCCAAGAAAAACAGTGACGTGCGAAGTGTGGAAGAGCTCTTTCGTATTGGCAATACATGGGAGATTTCATAAAAAAGACGACCGTCTTCGGTCAACACTTCACGGATGAGCGCCCTTTTCGGGCCGATGCCTGAATCGAATGATCGTCACATACGGCAGACCGGCTCATCCAACACTCTTTTCGGGCTCGTTAAGAATAGACGGGTCATGCGAATCGCCAGTGGACAGAGGCAGGGAGTTTAGGCAGTCAACGATCAGTTGAAGGTGGTGCGCGTCCATAAATGAGTGCACAGGCAATTCCAGCAGTCGATCTTTGAGTATGTCTGCCCCTTTAAATCCCTTTAGACCGAAGGGGGCTTCCGGCCATCCGGTATAGCAAAGTACCCCGGCTTCCGATAGTGCCCGTTGGATGCGGTCTCTGGAACCGATCGGCGTCAGAATGGGGAGGCTGAACGGGACAAAGCCGTCGATTAACGAGTATTGACCTGATTTATCTCTTCTTGCAAACCGATTCATTCCGATCGGACGGAATGAATCCAGGTGACGAATGCCATTCAGTAAATGGAGGATCCGTTTGCGTCGGTTTTGGGCCAGTTTATTCAAGTCAGAAAAATGGGTGTACCACTTTGTAAATAGGTCCATCTTTTTGACCCGCACATGATGTTCTTCCGACAGGTCGAGATATCCGTCATAGGGGTTTTCCGTCAGTGGAAACGGGCTGTACGACTTCAGAAGATGATTAACGGAATACTTTATGCGGGAACCGGCAAAATGATACGCTGCAAACGGACTGCTTACCCGTCTGCTTCGGGACGGCTTGAAGGTCCAGGGTTCAGATTGTAAAATCAGAATACCCCCACAGTGCAACTGCATCATTTTTCTTGTGCTTAGCAACGTACAATCACCCGTGCTTCCAAGCGGTCGGCCATTGTAAGATGCGTTCATGCTGTGTGCACAATCCTCGATCAGAAATACTCCTGCGCGTTCAGTCATCTTCTTCACGGGCTCCAAATCTACGGGAACTCCGAAAAAGTGAGCGGCAAATACCGCCTGTGTCTGATCGTCTATTAACTCGTTGATCACCTTCGAGTCGATATTCAAATCTGTAGGTACATCGTAAAATTTGGCTTCGTAGCCAGCGGCAAGAACAAACCGGTACAACTTGGCCGGGATATAGACCGGCATAACAATATTCGGTGTCCGCTTCGGGCGGTTCTTTTGCAACCATACCAAGACTTCGTAGAATGCGTGTGACGCATTGCCATAAAAGTAGGATCTGCCCTTAAATTGCTTTAAATAGTGATCAAGGGTCAAGGCATGGGTCGACGAGTCCGTATGCATGGAGGTCTCCTTCATCGGGATTGTCCTTTCTGCACAGCTTTTTTACTCTTGACGCGTTCACGCAGGGACCGTGTGTAGTCTGCAATTCCCTTCTGAAAGCATTTGTCGTCAGTTACGAGCCGAAAGTGGGATCGTTCGGATCTGGCACGACGGATCATGCTAATATAAGACTTTGTCAACACAGGCCGGATTGTTCTTGCTTTACTTCCCTGTTGCAAGGTTATTCTTTTGTTCTGTTGGATCTTCGTGGCCGATCTCAATTTGTAGTCCTCTGATCCCCGGAGCATATCAAATACGTTGTCTCCATCATTGAAGGCTCTATTTATTCTTGTATAAAGCAGCACATTCCCCGGTCCCTGTCTTCTGAGTAAGGGATCTTCACTCATGCATCGGTGCATCAGGCAGACGCGTCTGTTGTAAGTGATCATCATGTCAATAGCTGCGTAGTCCCCCTCTGATGTCAACGGAACAGCCATGTCGAATTCCACCCAACCCTTCTTGTGAAAAGATGTTGTGATTTCCATCATGAAATCACGCATTCTTTTTTCTGAAAAAGTTCCGGGGAATCCGCGATGGTTCCACTGCTTCTGATGCATGTTCATAAGATCGGTCAGCACACCCGGTATTCCCTCGGGATGGGTTACTTTCTTGATGGTGAACCCCTTGCCGTTTTTTGGTTTGGATCGGTTAAAATACCGCCGGGTGTTGTATCTCTCCTTGGCATTCATCGAATCAAGATATGCGTCCCATGTCGATTTCAGCAGAATGACGGGACTCGAAGAAGCCCTCTCGATTTTGTAGCTCAATCCATGTGCACCGCGTGACAAGAGTGGGATCATCGTTTTGCGAATGGCACTCTCTTCAGGGACTTCATCCAATAAAATCTCGTCAACGTCCGACAGGGTCTCATTGAAGTGGTCAAGGATCCTTGTGGAAACGAGTTGCTCATAGCCAGGAAGAAGGATGAAATCCAGGTAGTCCGAGTATGGAATGCGGCCTGTTAAGGGTTCTCCAGCCGGGTCACTTACATGTGAACCCAAAAAACGGAAGCAGGAGTATGCCTTGCGTCCCAAAAAGGAGACATCATCTTTAAAAAGAGGGACCAGGCCAATTAGCTTGTTACCGGAAGATATCGATACGATGTGAAGCTTCTTGCTGTTGCCGAAATGGGTCCACCATATTCGGTTCCATTCATAGGTCTGGAAAATGGTTGTGTCGGATTTACAAGCCAGCTCTTTCCACTCTGGCTCAAGTGCTTCGAAGCCTTCAATGGTTGTGATGATGCTGATTTGCAGATCATTCCAGTCGGAAGAAGGCCCAACCCCATTGTTGGGTCGAACTCTCGACGGATTCTTCTTGAAGAATGAAAGTGAAGGTGCCTGATTGATTACTGTCAAATCCATCAATTCTTCTCCCACTGAAATGGAGTACAGGATGTATGTCCGGAAATGATTGCGGTTGTAACGAAGGCTCTCTTTCTGGCTGCAATATATGTGCCAACCGTGATCAGAAGTGCGAATCAAACGACAGGGTGGCTTTGAAAGGGTGTGACGAGTCTTTTGAAGGAGAGAAGGTTCAGGAATTGTGAAAGGATCTCGAATAAATTTACACGAAAAGTTACACGTGTGAAAAAAGATCACATGTGAACCGGGCATGTTGTTATGCGTGGTACGTCCCGATGATCGAAAAGTCATTCAGACGACCGAAAGGGCCGATCAATGGCGATCAACCATTGCCGCTATTCTTTTCATCACCATAGCCGGCAGGTCGTCTGCGGAAAGCGAACCGGTTCGGCGGGAACGTCAAATATATTTCTGACCCCGCACCACTTCTGCATCTTGAACGTAGACAATGACCGCATAATGCTCGAAGAGATTGTCTGCAATGTATTCTACAATGGAGTTGGCTACGCTCTCGCTGACCAGGCATTGAATCCGGGTATCCGGCCCTTCCCATTCACTGGCCCGCACGCCTCTTGAGCCTTTGCCTGTTGCCTGTGTCAACGTATACCCTTTGGCACCCAGCTCTTCAACTTTTCGCAAGAGTCGGTCTTCCAGGATTCGTTCTGTAACAATTGTTACAAGCTTGAGTGTTGTTGTTTTCATAAGGGTGTTGATTTATGAAATGATGATGAACATTTCCATGAGGTATGGATCCTTAAACCAGCCATTCGGCAAAAGCGAAGTAAAGTGGGATCCCGAGAGTAATATTAAAGGGGAAGGTGATTCCCAGTGAGGCCGTAAGGTAGTATGTTGGATTCGCCTCCGGCAACGCAATACGAACGGCAGCAGGAGCGGCGATATACGAAGCACTGGATACCATGGCTCCAAGAACGGCACTTCCTCCCAGCGAGAGACCGGCCAGTCCGCCAAGCCAAACTGCAAGCAGGCCATGGAATATCGGGACCAGGATTCCAAAGCAGATCAGGAATCCTCCGACCTCCCGAAGTCCCTCCAATCGCCGGGCTGTTATAATCCCCATCTCAAGAAGAAACAGTGCCAGGGCCCCCTGGAATCCCGCTTCAAAGAATGGCGATATCGGCTCGAATCCTGTTGGACCGGTGATCCAACCAATGATCAGGCCTCCGACCAGCAGAAGAACACTTCGTCCTGCCAATACTTCGTGAAGAGCCTCTTGCCAGGAGCCTGCTCGTTTTTCGCGTGTGAATGCAATCATCAAGCCGACTACGATCGCTGGAACCTCCAATATGGCTACCAGCGCGGGCATAAATCCTTCCGATACTCGTCCCGTCATGGTGCCAAATGCGATGGCTACGATAAATGTTACGGCCGATACCGATCCATAGTGGGCGGCAATCGCTGAAGCGTTAATACGGTCAAAATGTCCCAATCTCCGCAGGACGTTGTATGCGATAATCGGCGTGAGTATCCCGAGGAAAAGTGTGATCAATGCAGGTCCGACAAATTCGCTGACAGGCGTCTGGTTCAATTCCACCCCGCCCTTCAATCCAATCGCCAGCAGCAGATAAATTGCGAGTCCATTATAGAGTGGTTCGGGCAGTTTGAGATCACTGCGAACCAGCGAGGCGATGACCCCCAGCACAAACATGAGAATGATGGGGGAGAGTAGATTCAAGGAAAGTGTCGCAATATGCTCCATAGTAGATTGGGTGTGCGAATTACCAATGTTGAGGTTGGACGGACCGTTTATGTACTCCTTTCAGAATAATGCTCAGACAGGATTGGTTGTGTTGTTTTGCCCGTAGTATCCATCTCTTCGTTTGAAACGCACCCAGAATACAGCCTTTGATACATAAATTATAATTAATACTTTTAATCATATATATAAATAATAGTTTATACATATGAACTTTACCCTGCACCAGTTGAAAGTGTTTGGAACTGTGGTCCGGCACCGAAGTATGACAAAGGCGTCCAACGAGCTGCACATGACACAGCCCGCCGTCTCTATTCAAATCAAACAGTTGCAAAAGGCCATTGGCATTCCATTGATCGAAGTGATCGGCCGCCGGATCCATCTGACGGAAGCAGGAAGGCATCTTTACAAAATGCAGCAATCCGTCAGTAATGAAGTTGAATTGTTTGACGCCACTGTTTCACAGCTCAAGGGAGGATTGGAAGGGAATCTTACCATTTCCGCTGCATCTACCGCGATGTACTTTTTACCCTATTTGTTGGGTGCATTTCAGCAGAGGTATCCCAAAATTCAAATATCGCTCAAGGTGACAAACAGGGATGAGGTCCTGGATCATCTCAAGAACAATGAGTACGATCTCGCGATATTGACTCAGATTCCGGATGACCCATCTATTGATGTCATTCCTTTTTTGGAAAATCCGCTGGTTATCTGTTCCGCTCCCGATCATCCACTGGCCGATGAATCGGATGTGCGTGTTCAGCAATTAAAAGATGAGCCAATCATATACAGAGAGCCTGGCTCGGGTACCCGAATGGTCTTGGAACGTTATCTTGTCGAACACGGCATCGCAAGCAAGCCCATCATGGAGCTGGGGACGAATGAAGCCGTAAAACAGGCGATAATGGGAGGAATCGGCATTTCTCTTATCTCGAAATTGAGTCTTGGAAACGAACTGGAACTCAATAAAATTTCCATTCTTGATATCGGGAATTTGCCAATTATGACTCACTGGAGTGCGGTTTCAAAAAAGGAAAAAAAACTGTCTCCGGTGACCCGGAACTTTCTGCTGTTCCTCCAGGAAAAAAACATCCACACGTTTATTCCCTGACGTTACGTTTCTTTTTTCATCACCATCCCCACCACATAGTCCGGCAAAAAGCGAACACGTTCGTCGAGAAAACGGTCGTATTCCTCTTTGTCCTTGTCCAGGATCACCTGCAGGATCGGGCGGCCAATGAACGGGAATACCATGAGTGACATCATGTTTACCAATATCTGTTCGGCCGGAAGATCCACCGTATGTCCTTTTGATCGCTCTTCCCGGATCTGATGAAGGAACGGCTGTACTTTTTTTCCGATTTCGTTGAGCATAAACGTTTTGATCCGGTTCGGATTCTTGTTCATCTCGTGCAGGACAAAGAGCGGAATGTCTGGATTGGCCCGGATGATCTCGAGATACTTTTCGGAGAAATGGCGAAGTTTTTTCTCGAGTGGCATCTCTTCGTTGAGCAGGTTCACAATCTGCGGAATCACCTTAATGATGGAGAGTTGATAGACCTTTTCGAAGAGTTTCTCCTTGGTCCGATAGTAGTAGTGGAGCATCGATTTATTGATTTCCGCTCTGTCGGCAATCTCCTGCATGCGTGCTCCCTCCAGTCCCTTGCTCTGGAAAACATCTCGAGCCGCTTCAAAGATTTTCAGTTCGGTGGGAGAGGTGTCCTTGTCCTGTTCCATGGGTTTTGTCTCGTGGTTAATCATTTCGATTGAGAACATAACGAGATTCCCGCACAAAAATTGACCATATGGTTAAACTATTTGGATATAAAGCGGAATCCCTGCTTCGGTATCCCGGACTGTCTGGCCGCTTAACTTCTTTTCGGTGAATGAATAAAGGCGGTTTCATGACAGGCAATGCTCTGTCGTTAACATAGTTCAACCAAATGGTTGAATCAAGAAGTTGAATCCCTATTTTGATGGAGACCCTCAACAAATCCAACGCACATGAACATGGGATCTTCATCGTCACGTATTCGAATCATCGCTCTCGGGGCGTTACTCCTGATTGTTGTCTTGGTGGCAATCCGGGTTCTGCGATCACCGGGCGTGGAGGAAATTGAAGAGCCTGGACGGGTCGAACCTCTCTCGCTGGAAGAGGTGGATTGGATTGACATCCAAACCACTCCGCATCCGCGTGTTGTCGACATTCAGGGGCGTCTGCGCGCCGAGCACCGGTTTGAACTTTTCCCCGAAGTAGCGGGACGTGTGATGGACTCGGAAACGCAATTCCGGGAGGGCACCCGGATTCAAAAGGGCGAACCCATCCTGACACTGGATGATCGAGAGGCGCGCCTGGAACTTTACGCTCTGCGCAGCGCATATCAGTCACTTGTCGCGTCTCTTCTACCCGACATAAAACTCGATCATCCGGAAGAACTTCCAACTCTTGAATCGTGGCTTGACGCCATGGATCCGGAACAGCGGATTCCAAAGGTGCCCGAGTTCGATTCCGGGCAGCTGCGTCGGTTCCTTACCGCGAAGGGAGTCTATGAGCGGTACTACCGGATTCGTAGCGCAGAAACTCGTTTGGAAAAGTTTATTATCCGCGCCCCGTTTACAGGGGAGATTGCATCGGCCAGAGTCGAACCGGGACAGAGTGTCGGACCACAAACACACGCGGGAAGCTTTATCGATCCGAACAGGTATCGGCTGTCCGCCATGGTTCGTTCCGACGAGATCGGGTTGCTGGATGTCGGAGATTCGGTCGAGCTGTCCGATGATTCCGGGAAGGGACGGTGGACCGGTTCAATCTCTCGAATGAGCCCGGTCGTGGATCCTCAAACCCAGAGTGTAGAGGTCCAACTTCAGGTGTATGGAGAGACGCTGCGCGAGGGGGAATATCTTCAGGGGAGAGTCGAGGTCGGGCAGAGTGATTTGTTGGCGGATATACCGGTGAGCGCCCTCCGTCGTGACGGGTCGGTTTATCGTGTGAGGGAGGGGCAGATCGAGCACCATCCGGTGGAGGTCGTCCGATTGGGACGGGATCGTGTGCAGGTACGCGGACTCTCGGATGGGGATCGCATTCTTCGTTCTGTCCGGAAGGTTCTGGCCGGTCGTCGAACTGCGGAGGTGTCCCCGTGAAATCCCTGATCCAGTTTTTTATTCGATATCCTGTCATGGTGAATCTCGGGTTGGGAATCACCGTATTGGTGGGATTACTCAGTTTTACCCAGGTTCGATATACACTGGATCCCTCGGAGGATCCGCATGAAATTTATGTCGATCTCACCTACCGCGGGGCCTCGCCCCTGGAGATTGAAGAACGAGCCATTTCCCGAATTGAGGAGAACCTGCGTGGAATTCACGGTATGCAACGGTTTACCTCGTCTGCACGGGAGAATCGCGGCCGAATCACGGTCGAACTCTACGAGTGGGCCAACATGAATGAGCTACTGGTCGAGGTGGAAAATGCCGTGAACCGGATTGCGGATCTGCCTGATCAGATGGAACAACCGGTCGTATACAAGCAGGAGATTTTGAACCCGACGATTACGATTGCGCTCACCGGTGAGGGGCCGTTTTCTCAGAAGCGGGATCTTGCTCGGCAGATTCGTGACGAGTGGATGATGGAAGGCGGGATTTCCAATGTGAACCTTCTTGGGGTGGCCGACGAGGAGATCGTGATTGAGTTGGACGATGAACGGTTGAGTGCCTACGGGTTGACGATGGGCGAAATTGCCGAAGCGGTACGAAGAATGAACATCGACCAGAGCGCGGGGGAAGTCCGGGTAGATCAAGCCCACTGGCAAATACGCGCACGTAACCGGGCGGCAACAGCGATGCAGATCTCTCGTATTCCGATTCGAAGCGGGCCCGATGGACAGCGGCTACTTCTGGGCGAAATTGCCGAGGTGCGGGAGGCTCTGGAGGATCGCCCGTACGAACGAACGCTCAACGGCGAATCGTCGATCAATCTTCAGGTGCTCACGACCCAAGACGAGGATCTGGTCGCAACGGCAGCATGGGTCCGCGACTATGTTCATTCGTTCAACAACACTCACACGGGGATGGAACTCACGGTCGTCGAAGATATCTCCGGTTTTGTAAATGAACGAGCAGCTTCGCTCTGGGCCAACGGGCTGGGCGGTCTTCTGCTGGTACTGCTTATTCTCACGCTTTTTCTGGACAAACGGATCGCTTTTTGGGTCTCTCTGACCATTCCTCTCTCCCTATTGGGGACATTTGCACTGGCGTTGGCCGGCTATGATCTGACGATCAATGTGGTATCAATCTTTGGATTCATACTTGTGTTGGGGATGTTGGTCGATACCGGAGTGGTGGTGGCCGAAAACATCTATCGTCACTTTTCCGAGTTCGGTAAAACCCCGATTGCCGCGGCGCGTGACGGCGCCTCGGAAGTGGCTGTACCGATGACCATTTCGCTGCTGACGACAGCGGTGGCATTCAGTCTGTTCTTCTTCCTTCCCGGCAAGCCAGGGGCCTTCTTCTCGGAGGTATCGTTCGTGGTCATTGGCTCTCTGGCTGCTGCGTTGGTCGTCACCTTCCTCTTCTTGCCGGCCAAGTTGACCCGTTCGCGTGTTCTGTCCGACCAAAACAGGACGACGCGACTGGAACGAATGTTTACGGACGCACTCATCGCTTTTCGCGATCGATGGTTCATGCCGTGGGTGAAGCGGTTGACCGGCTCGTATCGTTGGATCAATCTGGGTGGTTTTTTGGTATTGTTGCTGGCCTCTGTCTGGCTTCTGCGCAGTGGCACGCTTCCGGTCACCTTCTTCCCGTATCTGGATGACGACATTCAATTGCTGCGAATCGAGCTGGAGCCCGGGACACCGGCCGATACCACGATGGCTCGATTGACTCGAATGGAAGAGGCGGTCTGGGGTGTGAATGATCAGTGGAGTTCCCGCTTGTCCGAGGGCCGCCAGGTGGTCCACCACGTTGAGCGGGTACTCGGCCCCAATTCCCATCAGGGTCAGCTTCGGGTGATCCTGTTGGGTGGGGAGCAGCGCGGCATTCCGGCTTTCGAGCTGAACCGGGCCTTTCGAGAGGCCGTGGGTGATGTTCCCGGTGCGCGGTATGTTCGGTTTATGGGGGCGACAGCCGAACAGCGGTTTGGAGGACTTCCGGTCGATATTTCCGTAACCGGGGAGGAGTTGGGCAACATCCAGGAGGCTGCCGCCAGGCTCAAGGAAGAGCTGGACGAGCGGGCAGATCTGGTCGATGTAGCCGATACGGATCAGAGAGGGAACCCAGAGCTTCATCTGGAACTGAACTCGACCGGGGAGCAGTTGGGATTGACGCTTCAAGAGGTCGTTGCTCAGGTTCGAGCCGCATTTTTCGGACTCGAAGTTCAGAATGTGCAGCGCAAACGGGAAGACGTGCGCATCTGGACACGGTTCCACCCGAATGACCGCAACACCTATGAAGATCTGGCCGGGTTCCGTATCCGGACGCCGCGTGGCGAGGTTCCATTGCGAGAGATCGCGTCAATCCATCCGACGAGCGAGAGTCTGGAGATTCAACGAATCGACGGTCGACGGGCCATTCGTGTGGATGCCGATCTGGCCGATCCCTCTCTCTCGGCACCCGCAATTCTCGGGGAGATTGAACGCGATGTAATTCCGCTCATCGAGGCAGAGATCCCCGGTGTTCGGTTCTTTATCGAGGGACAGAATCGGGAGGCGGGACAGGTGACCGAGGCCATGAGCGCTGTGGCCCCGGTTCTTGCTGTGCTGATGCTGGCACTGATTGTGATCAATTTTCAGTCGTTCTCGCAGACATTGATAGTTCTACTGGTATTACCGTTCGCATTTGTGGGAGTGGCGGCCGGTCATGTGATCCACGGGGTAACGATGAACATCTTCTCCGTGATCGGGATGATCGCGCTGATCGGCATCCTGATCAACAACCTGTTGGTGCTCATTACCGCCTACAACGACAACTTACAGGAAGAGATGTCGGTCGGAGAGGCGCTCGAGGATGCGGTTCGTTCCCGCTTTCGTCCAATTCTGCTTACCACTCTGAGCACAGTTGCCGGTCTGGTGCCGATGATTTTCATGGGCGGGCTCGCCTCGGCATTTTTGCAACCCCCGGCAATCGCAATTGCCTACGGTCTCGTCTTCGGTCTGTTGATCTCCCTGGTCCTTGCACCTGCACTTCTTCTACTGTGGAATGGGGTGTCCCTTCGTCTGGCCAGGTGGTTGGGGCGCGGAGAAACGACGGCAGAGGGCGTCGAACCGGCGGTACGTCTGAAGAGACACCATCAACGGAGTATTTCATGAAACATCTTCTGCTTTTGATTCCGCTGGTTTTTTTAACGGTACAGCCTGTATCCGGGCAAGAGGTCCTCTCTTTGGATGAAGCGTTACAGGAAGCACTCGAACACAACCACGATATTCGTGTGCAGCGCATCGAGCAAAAGGTCGCAGGCGATCGGGTCACGCGGGGTGAAGCCGGTCAACTCCCGACGGTATCGCTGGGGGGCGAACTCTCCGGATCGCGTAGTGATCAGGAACTTGTCCCAGGTTCGCTTTTCCCTTCCACTTCGGGATCGGGGGCATCTCCGGGAACGTTTCAGTTCGACGGGGTGAATGCAGCGACCATCTCGACCGGTTTGGGGGCACAATGGGTCATCTATGACGGCGGGAAAGGGAAGCTTCGTTACGAGACACTCGAGAGTGGAAGCCGGATCACCGACCTGCAACTGCAGATGGAGATGGAACGCACGCTGCTTTCCGTTGTTCGGCACTATCTGACGACGGCCTCCCTGCAGAAGGCGCTCTCTCTTCAGTCATCGGCATTGGAGCAGAGTCGTGATCGCTATCGTGTGACGGACACACGTCGTTCCTACGGACAGGTGAACGAGCAGCAGTACTTGCAGGCCCTGGCCGATCTGAAGAGTGACAGCACGGAGTATCGTGATCTGGAGCTTCGGTACGAAAGTGCCTACCGGGAGCTGCACACAGTCATCGGGTGGGAGGATCCGGAGATTCGTCCACTCGAAGAGGAGATCGAAACGGATGCGCTCCCCCCGTTCGACGAACTTCTCTCTTCCCTGGAGAGCGGGAACAGTGCACTGAATGTGCGACAGGAGCGGATTGAACAGGCCCGAATGGGACAAGAGATGAGCCGGTCGGGATTTCTTCCGAAGGTAACGGCGTCGGCTCGATACGGGTATCAGTACCAGTATGCGAGTGACGGTCTTTTCGAGTCCCAGGAGCAGTTGGGATTGACAGGCGGGCTCTCTCTTCAGATTCCACTCTTTTCGGGCGGGCGGAACCGGACGGAGGTGCAGCGTGCACAGGCGAATCTGCGACAAGAGAAGATTCGCTTTGAAGGGTCCCGCCAGGAGATTCGCATGCAGTTCGAGAACGCATGGTCCCGGCTCGAGCATCTTCGGCAACAGTTGCAATCCGAACAGGAGAATTTGCAGGTCTATGAACGCAATTACGACCGGGCACGGGATGCCTTCTCCCGGGGGCTGTTGACCGGTGTGGAACTTCGAAGTGCTCAGCTGTCGCTTCAACAGGCGCGACTTCGGCTCTCGGAAATCTCTTTCGGGATTGTGCAGACGACAGCGACGATACACTATCTGACGGGGCGGTTCAGCCCGAAATAATTTTCTTTTAACATCACTTTACAATCCGATCTGTAAGCGCTTTTTTAGACGGGTGGGTAAAAATGCCCGGAGTTGCAAAACCCCGAACACCAAACCGGTAAGCGATGACCTTCGATTTGACCTCTATTCTTCGAGTAAACAAGAGTACCCAACAATCGGTCCATAGCGCGGAAAACAGGAGCTTTTCGGGCCTGCACGAGACGGCGTCCGACCCGGGAGCCTTCCGGATCGGCTTCACAGCTCAGGCCGTTCTATTGCTGTTGGCGCTATCATTGTTGCTGATCGCCTCTCTGCTTACACCCACGGTTCACGCTCAATCTTCTTCCGAATCACTCACAATCGGGGTGGCCGGCATCTGGCACGAATCCAACTCTTTTACCGAGCAGTCGACCACACTCGAGCACTTCGGTGTGGATCTGGAGGCTACGGCCGAGGAGCGTCTGGATCGGCTCTATTCGCACGAATCAGCCTCCAACCGGGAGGCGGGATACATCGCCGAGTCTCGTGAACAGGGTGTTTCGCTTTACGCGGGACTCATGGCTGGGGCCACGCCGATGGGACCGGTTACCGACCACGCCTTCGAGACCATGCTGGATCGACTCATCGAAACCCTTCAGGAAGGACCCGAACTGGATGGAATCATCCTCCATCTGCACGGGGCCATGGTGGTGGAGAGCTACCCCAGCGGAGATGAAGAGATTGTCCGTCGGGTTCGCGATGCGTTCGGAGAGGAGATGCCCATTGTGGTGACACACGATTTTCATGCCAATATCACCGAGGAGACGGTCGCTCTCTCGGATGTACTGATCACCTTCAAGGAGAATCCGCACGTGGACACCTATGATCGGGGCGTTCAGGCAGTCAATGTGCTCAGCCGAATGATTCGCGGTGAGGTGGATCCGGTGCAGCGAATCGTCAAGCCTCCCATGGTCTACAACATCGTCTTTCAGAGTACCTTCAACGAGCCGCTTCTGCCCATCGTTGATGAGAGCAAAGAGTTGGAAGAGAATCCGAATGTGCTCGCCGCCAGTGTCTCGGGCGGCTATCAGTATGCCGATGTGCCGGGGATGGGGCCATCGGTGGTGATTGTAACCGACGGGGATCCGGGACTGGCTCAGAACGAAGCGGAACGGCTGGGCGAGATGCTCTGGGAGACCCGCCATGAAACAGTCTTGAACGAACCGCAGCCCGAAGAGGCGGTTCGGGAAGCGATGGCGCACGAGGGGCGACCGGTTCTGCTCATTGACATGGGCGACAACATTGGTGGGGGATCGGCTGGTGACAGCACCTTCCTGTTGGAAGAGCTCTTGCGACAGAACGCCGAGGGGTTTGTGATGGTGATCTACGATCCGGAAGCCTACGCCGTGGCCGAAGAGGCCGGCGTGGGAGAGTCCTTCGATTTTCAGGTGGGAGGGAAGACCGACCAGACACATGGCGACCCGGTACGCATTCAGGGAAGTGTGCGCTCGCTGCATGAGGGCCGCTACGTAGAGCCGGAGGTTCGCCACGGGGGTGGGCGTTACTGGAACATGGGCAACACCGCGGTGATCCATCTGGAGGGATCCTCCCTGGATGAACCCAACCTGGTGCTGCTCACGACCGAGCGATCCAGCCCGAATAGTGCACATCAGCTCATCTCCAATGGGGTTTATGTGGAGCGGCAGAAGATCATCGTCGCCAAAGGGGCGATTGCACCCCGCGCTGCCTACGAGCCGATCGTTTCGCTCATGATTCCGGTCGACAGCCCGGGAGCGACGGCGGTGAACCCCGAGTGGTTCGAGTACGAAGATGTCCGTGACGGGCTCTTCGGAATGCCGGAGTAGGAGGCGGTTCGAACCGAAAGGGTTGCCGCACAGCGGATGTTCTGCCTCCTGCAGGAACCGCTCAAAACCTGATGATAGTTTCGATTCATCAAGATCAACAGAGAAACCTCATGCTTCACGATAAATTTCCAGATCTTCGCGGTCTCTACTCGGCCGTCATCTGCGATGCGCTCGATCAGGCCGGTTACCGGCACCAGGCGCTCGATACGCTTTTTACAGATTACACCGGATGTGGGCCGCTGGCCGGGCGCGCAAAAACGTCGCTTTGGGTGGAGATGTTCCACGAGGACGAGAACCCCTACGAACTGGAGCTCGAGGCAGTAGACAGCTGCCGGTCCGACGAGCTGCTGGTCTGTGCTGCCGGCGGATCGCTTCGATCGGGTATCTGGGGCGAACTGCTTACCACAGCGGCCATGAATCGTGGTTGTACCGGAGTTCTGGTCCACGGGGCGGTGCGGGATATCCGCAAGATGCGGGAGATGGAGTTTCCGGTCTTTGCATGCGGACACAGCCCGTACGACAGTCAGAATCGGCAACGGGTGGTCGATCTGGATGTGGTCGTGGAGATCGACGGAGTTACCATTCAGCCGCGGGACCTGATTTTCGGAGATGAAGACGGTATTGTGGTGATTCCGCAGCAGGTCGAGTCGGAGGTGATTCGACGAGCCCACGAGAAGGTGAATGCAGAGAATGAGTCGCGCGATGCAATTCGAAACGGAATGAAAGCGGCGGAGGCGTATCGCACCTATGGGGTACTTTAAGTTGAGATCGACCGGTTACGCTGGTGATTGTAAGCGAAAAGAGACCGGGGATCTTCACGGGTTTGGTGGACGATGTGGTCTTGCGCTCCTGACGGCGGGTCTGCTTTTCTTGTTGGCTGGCTGCGGCGGTCCCGCTTGGGACGATGAGGAGGATGCATCTGCGTCGGTGAATGAACCGACGGCCGAGAGCATGAACCAGGCAGTCGACCTGCCCGAGGGCTGGGTCGACGCCGATGCGAAGATCGAGGAGCTGGACATTACGCTTCGCTCGATCGGCTCCTCCCCGAACACCTTTGTCTCTGCAGTGCAGGTCGGGGATATGCTCTACCTTTCCGGGCGCGGTCCGGTGATGCCGGACGGAGGCTACATGACCGGAAAATTGGGTAGCGATCTGTCGGTCGACGAGGGGTACGAGGCGGCTCGTCTGACGGGCATAGATCTGTTGGCGGCCATCAAGTCTGAACTGGGCAGCTTGAACCGCGTAGAACGGATTGTGAAGGTACTCGGTGTGGTGAACGCCGAACCGGAGTTTGAGCGCCACCCCGAAGTGATCAACGGTTTTTCCGACCTGATGGTCGAGGTGTTTGGTGAGCGGGGACAGCACGCCCGTTCCGCACTCGGCATGGGATCGCTCCCGTTCGGCATTCCGGTCGAGATCGAAATGATCGTCCAGGTACGCACGGATGAATAACAGGTATTGAACAAGAGTGGCTCGGACCGGCCACACCGGTTCGCTGGATCTTATTCCAGGCGGGCAGACCGGTCGGGTTCGACCCGAATGTACCACGACAACAGATGAATCACGACAACGACAAATCCAACACTCATGACGTTTACTCAACGGTTTTATCACACACTGGCAACGGTTGTACTGATGCTCGGAATGAGCCTCTCAGCCCAGGCACAATCCTATGATATTCTAATCAAGGGGGGGCATCTCATTGAAGCCCGAAACGGCATCGACGAGGTGATGGATGTCGCCATACGGGACGGAGAGGTGGCGAGGGTTGCGTCCAATATTCCGGCCGGAGAGGCCGATCAGGTGGTGGACGCCTCCGGAAAGGTGGTCTCCCCGGGGTTCATTGACCTGCATGCGCACTATTTCTGGGGGACGGAGCCGAACCGGTATCTGAGCAACAGTTACTCGGCGCTTCCTCCGGACGGCTTCACGTTTCGGTCGGGGGTGACCACGGCCGTTGATGTGGGCGGTGCCGGCTGGCGCAACTTTGATCAGTTCAAGCGACAGGTGATCGACCGCGCGCAGACGCGGATCCTCTCCTTTGTGAACATTGTCGGGGACGGCATGAGCGGGGAGCCTGAGCAGAATATTGACGACATGAGTCCGCGAATGACCGCTCGTGCAGTGGAGAACAACGAGGATGTGGTCGGGATCAAGATCGCCCATTTCCGGGGCTACAATTGGGAGCCGTATCAGTTGGCAGCTCGCGCCGGCGTGCTGGCAGATGTACCGGTCATGATCGATCTGGGCTCGCAGCAGAAGGTGCTGCCGCTGGATCGCATGTTCTTTGATGTGTTCCGTCCGGGAGATATTCTCACGCACACCTACGGTAGCCCGACGGTCGGTAGCGCCGGATTCAAGGAGGGCGCACTGGACGAGAACGGGCAAGTGCGTGAGCACTGGGTGCGTGCACAAGAGAACGGGTTCATTTTTGATGTGGGCCACGGGGGCGGCAGCTTCTTCTACGAAATCGCCAAGCCGGCGACCGAACAGGGGTTCTGGCCCAATACGATCAGTACGGACATCCACACCGGGAGCATGAACGGTGGGATGAAGACTCAGGACAACGTGATTTCGAAGTTTCTGAATTTGGGTATGCCGCTCTCCGATGCGATTGCCAAATCGACCTGGGAGCCGGCCAAAGTGATCTCCCGCGAAGACCTGGGTCATCTGAGTGAAGGAGCCGAGGCAGACATTGTCATCTTTTCGGTACGAGAAGGAGAGTTCGGCTTCATTGATGTACGCGGCAATGTAGAGCCGGGCGACCGGAAACTCGAGATCGAGGCGACGTTCCGCGCCGGCCGCTTGGTCTATGACCTGAATGGAATTGCATCGGTTCCACGATGAGCGAGTCGGGAGGACGGATGAATCGTTGGGCGCTCGGACTCTCCGGAGGCATGCTTCTGGTCAGTGGCCTGTTGGCATTGGCCGGAAACATGGAGCTTGCCGGAGCCGGGTTTCTGCTGGTGTTCGTGCTACTCTTGATCGGCATGTGGCGGCACCGACTTCTGCATGGATTCATGTTTACTGTCTGGGTCCTGACCGCTGTGGTCGTGGCGCTGATCTATCCTGATTCGTTGACGCAGTTCGGTGGGATCAATACCGAAATTCTGATCGTGCCGCTCATCCAGATCATCATGTTCGGGATGGGGACGGCGATGAGCCTGGGGGACTTTGCCGGGGTGTTGCGCATGCCCAGAGGGGTCTTGATCGGTCTCGGTTGCCAGTTTACCATTATGCCGTTGGTGGGCCTTCTGTTGGTGACCCTTACCGGATTCCCCCCCGAGATCGCTGCCGGCATTCTGCTGATTGGCTGTTCGCCCAGCGGGGTTTCGTCCAACGTAATGGCCTTTATTTCGAAAGGGAATCTGGCCCTTTCTGTGACACTGACGGCCTGCGCTACGCTTCTGGCACCGTTGCTGACACCTCTCTTATGCTGGGGTTGGCCGACCGTCTGGTGCCCATCGAATTCGTGCCCATGATGTGGAGCATCTTCAAGATGATCATCCTTCCGGTGATCGCCGGATTGGTGTTTCATCATCTGATGTCGGGCCGGGCCGCTTGGGTGGATCAGGCAATGCCGCTGCTGGCCATGGCAGCCAATGTGCTCATCATCGGAATCATTGTGGCGGCCGGCCGGGACGATCTTCTTTCGGTGGGCCTGATCCTGTTGCTTGTGGCGATCCTGCACAACGCAGCTGGCTATACGTTGGGCTACTGGGGCTGTCGTCTCTTCGGGATGGACCGGCGCGACTCGCGGACGATCGCTTTTGAAGTGGGAATGCAGAACGGTGGAATGGCCGCCGGTATCGCATCGGAGATGGGACGGGCAGCAACAATGGGACTCTTTCCGGCCGTTTTCGGAACCTGGATGGATGTCTCCGGCTCCATGCTGGCCAACTGGTGGCGCGAGCGTCCGCCGGAAGAGTCCGAAGAGACGGAGAGCTGATCGGTCGCTCTGTCGTTATTCCAGGGTAGAACCCGCACGACTATGACGCCGGTGAATAGCGTCGGCTGTTGGCAAACCGGACCAGTGAAAGCATGATGGGAACCTCGATCAACACCCCGACCACCGTGACGAGGGTTGCTCCGGACTGCATCCCGAAGACCATGATGGCCACGGCAACGGCCAACTCGAAAAAGTTGCTGGCCCCGATGAGTGCACCCGGAGCGCATGTCTGGTAGGAGAGTCCCAGCCAGCGGCCTCCGTACCAGGCCAGAAAGAAGATGGTGTAGGTCTGGATGACGAGCGGAATGGCAATCCAGAGAATGAGCAGGGGATCTTCCACGATTCGTTCTCCCTGGTAAGCGAAGAGCAGGATGAGCGTGAGAAGTAGTGCACCGATCGAGATCGGGCGGAACCGGGGGAGAAAGCGTTGGGTGTACCACTCGACTCCCTTTCGGCGCGTCAATACTCGATGGGTCCCGTAACCGACCACGAGCGGAATTACGACAAAAGCGATGATGGAGGTGGTCAACGTTTCATACGGAATGCTCAAATCGGTGATCCCGAGAAGCAGAGCGACAATCGGAACGAAGAGGACAAGGATCAGCAGATCGTTGACCGAGACCTGGACCAGCGTATAGGTCGGATCTCCGTCCGAGAGATAGGACCAGACGAATACCATCGCTGTACAGGGAGCCGCTCCCAGGAGAATGGCACCGGCCATGTACTCTTGAGCCATGGCGGGGTCCATCCATGCGCTGTAGAGATGCGAGAAGAAGATCCAGGCAAAAAAGGCCATCGAAAAAGGTTTGATCATCCAGTTGATGATGACCACCCAGGCGATTCCCTTCGGTGATTTCCCGATCTCCCGGATCGAGGCGAAATCGACCTGCAGCATCATGGGGTAGATCATGGCCCAGATGAGGATCGTGATCGGGATGTTCACGTTATAGAGGTTCAGGTCGCTTAGGAGCGTGATTGAATCACCGGTCAGATGGCCAATCAGAATTCCTCCGGCAATACAGAGCAGAACCCATAGCGTGAGGTACTTTTCGAAGAAGTCGATCGATTTCGGCTGGTCGGACACGCAGTCGTGATTGGTTTTGGTTAAATCATCGCAATATTACGATGAACCGGCCGGGATTCCAACCGGTTACTTGCGGGGTGCTCTCACCGTATTTCATGAGTCATAAAGGCGTAATTCGGTTCTTTCGAGTAAGGAATCACTTCTTCATCCGGCATTTCGGTCCACCGGGCGAGTATAAAACGCATTTATTCGGAGACGGAAGGTGGGCCGTAGGAGCATGAAGGCAATCGGCATGCATGCGAATCGGGAGTTTCGTACGTTTTAGCGATGCGGGAACCGGATCGCTTACCCGGTTCTGCCCGTTAACTCAGTTGGATGAATCCCGCTTCATGAATCTTCTTCTTTTTTACCTTTTTTTGGCGATTGGCGTCTCTTTTCTCTGCTCCATTCTGGAGGCGGTCCTGCTCTCCATTACTCCCTCCTACATCCAGATGCTGGAGCAGCAGGGGCGGAGTGCGGGGAAAAAACTTCGCAAGCTCAAACAGCGGATCGACGAGCCACTCGCTGCAATCCTGAGTCTCAATACGGTGGCTCACACCATCGGGGCGGCCGGAGTCGATGCCCAGGCGCAGGTGGTCTTC
>JBNJFK010000005.1:0-28491 GCA_051746765.1 Bacteroidota bacterium | reverse complement strand
TACCTCTATTCCCGTTTCATACGTGGCTGCCATATGCACATACCGAGGCTCCAACAGCCGGCTCTGTTGTTCTTGCGGCTATTATGTTGAAGATGGGTTTGTACGGGCTCGTTCGAGTCTGCCTGACCATTTTTCCGAATGCATTCATGGAGTTCGCACCCTGGTTTGCAACACTGGCCGTAATTGGTATTGTCTACGGTGCACTCGTTGCCATGGTTCAGAAGGATGTGAAAAAGCTGGTGGCGTACTCATCGGTCAGTCACCTTGGATTTGTGGTGCTGGGAATCTTTGCCCTTAATACCATTGCTGTACAGGGAGCCATCATTCAAATGATCAATCACGGACTCTCAACGGGAGCACTTTTCCTGTTGGTCGGCATGATCTATGATCGCAGACACTCTCGACAGATTTCGGATTTCGGGGGTATTGCCCGAGTGGTTCCATTGTTTGCCGTACTCTTCATGATCGCCACATTCGCATCCATTGGTTTGCCCGGGCTGAACGGATTTGTAGGTGAATTTCTGATTTTAACGGGCTCGTTCTTCTCGGAGCTTTATGATCGACCGGTGTTTGCAATCATTGCCGCTACAGGAGTCATACTGGCAGCAGTCTACATGCTATGGATGGTTCAGCGGGTCATGTTCGGACCGATAACTCATGATGAGAACCTGAAGCTGAACGATTTGAATGCACGTGAAGTCGGTTTGTTGGTTCCACTCGTTCTGTTGATGTTCTGGATCGGCATTCGATCGGAAGATTATACGCGATACTCTGAACAGTGGGTAGAACATCACATCACACAAACGATGGAGAAGAGTGATCTTGTACTTCGTACTGCGAAGCACGATGAGCTGCCCGGTTGGGCGATTCGTATCTATGAACCAGACGCGAAACGGGAACTATTGACGGAGTGGTCAACCCCGAGTCATTAAGCAGTGTGAATCGTTGGATTGTCAAACCGCGCCTTAAGCTTGAGAAGATTGTATAGCTACAGACAACTATGAACTATTTCCACGATCTGAATACGTTTTTGCCCGCTATCGCTACAACGATTGCCGGTCTGTCCGTTCTTCTGTTGGCCGCGTTCAAACGACCGGTCCGGACGGTTTTCGGGATAACCGTTGCCGCACTCGTTTTCGCACTTGTCGTTTCCATTCGGGATCTGTCCGGAGAGGTTGGGGTTTCGTTTTACGGGATGATCAGTTACGGTGGTACGGCTGCGTTCGGCGCATTTCTCGTATCCATCGCGAGTCTGTTTACCGTGCTTCTGTCACGTGATTATCTGGAAAAAATAGGACAGCACGTCTCGGAAGTGTATGCCATGATTCTTTTTGCAACGACCGGGATGTTCGGGCTTGCAGCTTCCAATGATTTGATCATGCTTTTCGTCGGTCTGGAGACGATGTCGATAAGTTTGTATGTGCTGGCTGGACTGCGGAAGAACGAGAAGGAGGGGGCAGAGGCTTCGCTGAAGTATTTTCTTTTGGGTGCTTTCTCTACCGGTTTTCTTCTCTACGGAATCGCCTTGATCTACGGTGCGACAGGATCTACCCAATATGCAGATATCGCGTCTTCGGCCGACTTTTCACTTTTATTCATGGCGGGAACGGGACTGCTCCTGACAGGATTTTTCTTCAAGATATCTGCTGTTCCCTTCCATATGTGGACCCCGGATGTTTATCAAGGCACACCTACGACATTGACGGCCTATTTTGCCACGGCATCCAAGGCCGCGACATTTGTTGCGTTTATTCTTGTACTCTCAAGACTGCTGCCTGCGCACGAGGACGCAGCCTGGCAGGAAGTACTCGGTATTGTGGCGATCATAACCATGATCATCGGTAATCTGGTTGCATTGGTACAGGACAACGTCAAGCGGATGTTGGCCTACTCCAGTATTGCTCACGCCGGCTATCTATTGGTAGGTTTGGCGGCCGGAAGTGCTGCGGGGTATAGTGGTGTACTCTACTATCTGTTTGCGTATACAGTCATGAATATCGGAGCATTTGGTGTAATCGCTTATTATGAAACGAACAGAGGTTTGGACTTCAGCGATATCAAGAATTTCGGAGGACTCGGGTACAGCCAACCCTTGATGGGAGTTCTTCTTTCGCTATTCCTCTTTTCGCTTGCCGGGATTCCTCCATTTGTCGGATTTGCCGGAAAGTATTATGTCTTTGCTGCGGCGGTGGATGCCGGTCTGATCTCTCTTGCCGTAATCGGAGTTCTCGCAAGTGCAGCCAGTGCGTACTACTATCTTCGGGTGATGGTCTACCTCTACTTCCGTGAAGCTCACAAAGAAGTGGATTGGGTTGAACCGGGTCGAATATTCCGTATCACACTTCTGTTATTGGCACTTTTTACTGTGTATTACGGAATCGAACCCGTACTGACATCTCAGAGTCTGATCGAATTGCTCTCATCACTCTATTGAAGGTGAATCGAAGCCACCCCCGAACAGAGATAACGGGAATCGGAGAAACTCGGGAATTGTTTAAGCCGGGATTTTCGCATATCTTTCTTTGATCTGTTGTTGACGGCGCCGCTCGTTCATTTTTGTCGGGTGCATGGCGTGGCAGAGCAACAACTGTTTCCAACTTGAAACAACCATGGACAACATGAGCACAAACTTTTACGAGATTACCTACATCATCAATCCGGTTCTGGAAGAGGAGCAGTTCAAGGAGACGGTGAGCCAAGTTACCTCCCTGATCGAAAGCAGCGGAGGCAAGATTGATGAGATGGATGAGTGGGGCATTCAGCGTCTCGAGTACGAGATGGATGGAAAGAAAAACGGCTACTATGTGAATGGCTATTTCCACGCCCCTTCCAATGCGATCGAACAGATTGAACGGCAGCTTCGAATCAACGACAACATTCTTCGATATCTGACGCTCAAGTTTGATAGTCGTATGCACAAACACTACGAGTTGAAGAAGAGAGGCGAGCTACCCACTCTCTTTGAGGAGACTGAAGAAGAGAAGGAAGACTAACGTCAGAAACTTACGATTATGATTAACAATCCATCGCATCCAAAGAAAGGGCACCTTAAATCCAAAGAGTGCCGATTTGAAAAAGCCGGTTTTGTCTACATCGACTACAAGGAGGTCGAAACCCTGAAACGGTTTCTGAACGATCAGGGAAAAATTCTCCCGAGACGCGTTACTGGCACGAGTGCCAAATTCCAGCGACAGCTCTCAAGAGCGGTTCGACGAGCGCGATTTTTGGGACTTCTCCCTTATGTAGCCGAAAATGTACGATAACCGACCAGAGGAGTGAAATTATGAAACTTATATTGAAAGAAGAGGTTCCCAACCTGGGAAGTGCAGGCGACTTGGTCGATGTGAAGGCAGGTTTTGGACGCAACTTTCTGTTGCCTCAAGGTAAAGCCGTCCTTGCCACGGATGGTGCACTGCGTCAGATCGAGCAATTGAAGGTAGATGCAAAGCGAAAGGCTGATCAGACAATTGCAGAGGCCAAAGAGCTTGCGAATCGCCTCCAGTCGACCTCGATCTCTATACCTGCGAGTACCGGTGAAGAGGATAAAATACACGGGACAGTAACGACTATGCAGATTGCCAATGCACTAGCAGAAGAGGGGATCGAAGTTGATCGCCGGAAGATCACCTTGGATCAGGATATCAAGACTCTGGGTGAATACACAGCTACGATTGAGCTGGTGGGCGAGTTCAAGCCAAAAGTAACATTTCAGGTTGTCAAAGAGTCGTAGATACACTCACACAACAAATCTGAATGGGTAAAAAAAAGGGAGTGCATGCAGAATGCCACTCCCTTTTTTTGTATTTATACTATTGGCCGACGGAATACGTTGGACCGGAGTATTCGATAAAATGTTCGCAGAATTGAAAGGTTCCGGTTTGCCATTCCCCTTTGCACTTTACGATTTGAATAATGAAATTCAGCCAGAGTCAAACTGCCTGTTAACAGTATCCTTCTCAACCGCTTGAAATTGCAAAGAATCACGGTTTCGGGGGATTTGAACAGGGACTCTCTTTGACATTTAATTTGAAATGATCTATCATTTTGCGTTCTTTTTAAGCCCTTAAACGAAAACATATAAGCGGAGTAATTTTATGACATCATCAATAGCTCTCATTTTGCTTCAGGCTGGAGCTGATGCTGGTTTCTTTAATGTGATCGTAGAAAAGTTCAACGAGGGTGGCGACTGGATGTGGCCGGTACTCATTGCTCTTATTCTCGGTCTTGCGATCTTCCTCGAGCGGATCATCACATTGAACCTTGCAGACATCAATACCCGAAAATTTATCGTAGAAGTGCAGGAAGCGCTTCAAGACGGTGGCGTTGAAGCTGCTTCAGAAGTGTGTTCCAGAACCCGCGGTCCGGTCGCCTCCGTTTTCCAGGCAGGCTTGATGAGAGCGGATGAAGGTCTCGACGCAGCTGAAAAGGCAATCACTACCTACGGTGCAATCGAAATGAGCTTCCTTGAGCGAGGATTGGTCTGGCTCTCTCTGTTCATCTCCATTGCTCCTCTACTCGGATTCCTCGGAACCGTTGTTGGTATGATTGAGGCGTTTGATGCCATTGAAGCTGCTGCTGATATTTCACCCAGTATTGTTGCGGGTGGTATTAAGGTTGCTCTTTTGACAACGGCTGGTGGACTTCTGGCGGGTATTATCCTTCAGATCGGTTACAACTACTGTGTAACCAAAATTGACCGGTTGATCGCCGAGATGGAAGAGAGCTCTGTAACTCTTCTCGACTCGCTTCTTGCACTCAAGCAGGGCAAGCAGATCATTACTCCTTCAGAAACGGACGAAGAGTAAGGCCACCATCCAATCTCAACCACGAATAAGAGGTACTGACAAATGGTCGACGTAATATTTCTAGGTTTGGGAGTCGGATTGGTTGTCATCGGTGTCATTGCCATTTTGGTTGCAGGTGTGAGAAACATCGCACTCGGCAAGTTCAGCCCGAAGAAAATGGTTGTCATGTTGGTTCCGTTTGCAATATTCGGAGTCACCTTTGGCACCACGGGTTCTGCTGACCAAAGCGGTATCGTGACGATGATAATCATGATTGCAGCCATGTTGGTTGCGATCCTCTTCACCGGCCTCAAAGGAACACTTAAACTGTAGGGTGAGGAAGCATGTTAAAAAAGCGAAAAAGAGATGATGTCGAGATTGAAGGCTCTTCAATGGCGGACATCGCTTTCCTGCTGCTTGTCTTCTTCCTCGTAGTGACCACGATCGACGTTGATACCGGGATTGGGCTGGTTCTGCCTCCCATTCCGGACGACGTGGAGCCACCTCCCATTCGGGAGCGGAACATGCTCCGGATTCTGGTAAATGCCCAGGGGTTGATTCTCTTGGATGACGAACCGGTTTCAGCTGATCAGGTGGGAGATCGTGTCATTGAGTTTGTGGACAACCCCACGAACGATCAGACACTGTCTGAATCACCCGACGATGCCGTCGTATCTATCAAAACGGACCGGCAAACCCCGTACCGTGTCTACATAGACATGCTTGACGAGGTGATGGGTGCGTATGAGGATTTACGGAATCAGGCGTCGATGGAACAGTTCGGGTCGCCTTACAGTGCATTGGAGGAAGGGAGTACTGAAAGAGCACAGATTCAGGAGCTCTACCCGAAGAGAATTTCAATCGCAGAACCTGACGAACAGTAGAGCGTATGTCTAAATTTCAGAAAAAATCAGCGAAGACCAAGCAGGCGATTCCGACATCGGCAATGCCCGATATCGTATTCATGCTTTTGATCTTCTTCATGGTTACCACTGTACTGCGCGAAGTTGAACTTCAGGTTCAAGTCGAATTTGCACAGGCAGAAAACATTGAAAAAATCGATCAAAAACGACTGGTCAGCTATGTCTACATCGGCCCTGAAAGGCTCGGTAGCGGTCAGGTTGGCGAGACTCGTGTACAGATTGACGATGCCCTTGTCGAGGAGATGGGTGGCATTCGGAATATCATGTACGACAAATTGATGGAGCAGCCGAGACTCATTGTCTCCCTCAGGGTAGACAGAGAGTCGGAATTTGGAATCGTAACGGATGTTCAACAGGAACTCCGCCATGCAGGGACACTAAGGGTGAATTACTCAACTCTGCGTGAAATGTAACCAGGCATCTGTTACAGGATATCAAAAGGCATTTGTACATCGGTACAAATGCCTTTTTTTTTTAGGTCTGAGCAAGCCGTTGAATAATTAATTGTTCCCGGGTTCGATTCATATTTAAGCATGGGATTATGGTGAAGAAGGAAAAGAGTGGACCGTTTACCTCATTACAGGAATTGGGACTGGATGGATTCATGAATCGAATCAATACCCGTCCATCCAAAATTTCTCCGGTCGTACGTTCCCGGATGGGGGACAGGGTGCAGATCCGGGAGTTGAGTGACACAGTAGAATCTGTTGTGACGACTCAATCCAGCTTTATCGATTCCATTCATTTCGATTTGAGTTACACTCCGTTACCTCATTTGGGTTCAAAGTGGGTGACGGCTATTTCTACACGTTTATTGGCTTGTGGAGTATTGCCTGACCAACTACTTGTGAGTTTGGCAGTACCGAACATGATCTCGGCAGAGATGATTGATTCTATCTTGGAGGGAATGGATCGACACCCTGTCGGAGCTTCCGTGAAGATTACCGAGGTCGCACCATCCAGAACTCATTTGACTGCAGCCATTACAGGAATGGGACTTCAGAGAAAAGGAGAGCTTCTTGTTCGGGAAGAATCGACGAAGGGAGATCTACTCTGCGTAACCGGAGACGTAGGTGGAGCCATGGCCGGTCTTCGTATCTTGTTGAGAGAGAAAAAATATTGGGATCCGAAAGACGGGGATCACTTCGAGCCCGATTTAAGCGGTTATGAACACGTCATTGGGAAGCAGTTGTTGCCGGTTACACGGTTGGATCTGATGGATGGTATACGGGACAGTGGCGTGAAGCCTGGATCGATGATTGACTTGAGTCAAGGCTTGATGAATGATCTGCAGATTCTCGGACAGGAACTCTCTTGCGGGTTCAATATCTATTCACCTGCCATTCCCATTGACCTTGTTACGCGAAAGGTAGCAGACGAGATGAAGGAAGATGTGGATCGATACGCTCTATACGGTGGTGAGGATCATGAACTGCTCTTTACACTACGGGAAGGTGACGTAGAGAAACTTCGCGCTTCATTTGAGGACTTTACGGTTATTGGGGAGGTAACGGAAGAGAAGGATGAGATTGTAGTGAACGATGGTGAAGGTGGTACCGTTGACCCCTCAACAGACAGGTGAGTAGAGAGACTCTATGTCTCTATGAAATTAAAAAGCGTTATATTACAGGTTTCGACCAGATTTAGACCAGGGATGTATGGCCAAGAATAACGGATCCAAAGAGAAAAAGAGTACGAACAAAGGTAGCGGGAGTAAGCCACCCCGGTTTCCGGTGTGGATTTATGTGGCACTGTTCTTGGTACTTATTGCCATCAACCTCTACATGGTGCCGTCGGATAGTTCCGAAAGAATAAAGTACAGTACGTTCCTCGAGTATGTGGAGAAGGGTTATGTCGAGGAGATTCTGATTACGAACGAGACGGATGTTACGGGTACGTACAGTGAGCTTGCGGTTGACGAGGGCATCGTGGAGCGTCCGGCCGTGGATGACGATGGATGGCAATTTGCATCCCCCCCTGAAGATCAGTTTCTGAAGTTCAGTACAACGATGTTGAACGGGGATGAAATCCGATCTCTTCTGGATGGAAATGAAGTGGTTTACGATGTAAGGATCGAAGAGAATTGGTGGGGAGGCATTTTGGTTTGGATGATCCCGATTCTACTTCTCGTCGCTTTTTGGGTGTTCATCTTCCGGAGAATGAACCCGGGTCAGCAGGTGATGAACATTGGAAAGAACAAAGCGTCACTGTATGACAAGCAGTCTGAAAACAAAGTATCATTCAAGGATGTCGCCGGTCTGCAAGAAGCGAAGGAAGAGGTGGAAGAAGTTGTAGAATTTCTACGGAATCCCAAGAAATTTACCACACTCGGAGGCAGCCTTCCGAAAGGAGTCATCCTTGTAGGACCTCCCGGGACCGGAAAAACGTTGCTGGCAAAAGCAACGGCGGGAGAAGCGGATGTACCGTTCTTTTCATTGAGCGGCTCCGATTTTGTCGAGATGTTTGTGGGTGTGGGTGCTGCACGCGTTCGGGATCTGTTCAAACAAGCGAAGGAGAAAGCCCCCTGTATTGTATTTATTGACGAGATCGATTCGATTGGCCGAAGCCGGGGTCGGGGAATGCAGATGGGTGGAAATGACGAGAGAGAGAACACATTGAATCAGCTCCTGAGTGAGATGGACGGGTTCAACTCGGACAAAGGGGTCATCATTATGGCTGCCACCAACCGACCGGATATTCTTGACTCTGCACTTTTGCGTCCGGGAAGATTCGATCGCCAAATTTTGATCGACAAACCTGATTTGAATGGACGAATGAAGGTGTTGGAAGTTCATACAAAGAAATTGACTCTTGCAGATGGAATTGATCTGAAAGTACTCGCGTCTCAAACTCCGGGTTTTGCTGGTGCCGAACTGGCTAATCTTTGTAATGAAGCCGCTTTGTTGGCTGCACGTCGAGATAAGAAGGCAGTCGAGATGGAGGACTTTCAGGATGCGATTGAACGTGTTGTTGCAGGGCTGGAGAAGAAAAACAAGTTGATAAGCCCGAACGAGCGACGGATTGTTGCGTACCATGAGTCCGGGCACGCGATTGTCGGATGGTTCCTGGAATATACCGACCCGGTTTTGAAAGTGAGTATTGTTCCCCGTGGATTTGCTGCCCTTGGATACACGCTCCAAACGCCGTTGGAAGATCGATTTTTGATGACGACGGAAGAGTTGGATGACAAGATCTGTGCACTTCTCGGAGGTCGGATAGCCGAAGAGATTATTTTTGGTAAAATATCGACCGGAGCACAGAATGATCTTGAGAGAATCACCAACATGGCGTTTGCGATGGTAGCCGAATACGGCATGAGTGAGGAGCTTGGGTACATTTCGCTGAAGGATTCAAACAACGCAGACGGGAGTTACGGGTTCAACAAAAAGTACTCGGAGCACACGGCCGAACAGATTGACCAGGCGGTCCGAAAAATTATCCGTAAAAATTACGAACGTACCCGTGAGCTCCTTCTGTCCAAGAAAGAAAAATTGGACGAAATGGCGACAGTGCTTCTGGACAAGGAGGTACTGAATCACATCGATCTTCGTGAAATGCTTGGTGATCGTCCCCATGGAAACCACCCGGAAGGGCTCTATGGAAGTTTGCCCGATAAGACGAAGGATGCCGAAGTGGTCGAGGAATCGGAGACAAAAACGCCAACGGATTCCGGTTCGAACGGAACAGAGAACCCTGAATCGTCGGATACGAACGACCGGGCAGAAAAGGAGAGTCAATCGGAGTAAGATCGTGGTATTTGTTACTCGAAAAGCACACTTCAATGCAGCACATCGACTCCACAACTCCGATCGGTCGGATGAGTGGAACAGGAAGACGTATGGGAAATGCAATCACCCCAATTGGCACGGCCACAACTATCAATTGGAGGTTGTGGTTTCAGGGGAACCAGATCCGGAATCCGGTTTTTTGATCGATCTGAAACGGCTTCATCAGATCGTGGAGAAGCGAATTCTTACACCTTGTGACCACCAAAATCTAAATCTGGACGTTCCTTTTCTGGATGGTGTGATCCCGACAACGGAGAATCTGGTCCGTGCCTTCTACGAAGAGCTGGTATCTCCAGTCAAGCAGGAGGTAGGAGACCGGGGAGATCTCTACCTGGTTCGGCTCTACGAGACCGAACGAAATATGGCAGAGTACTCTCCATTCCGTTCCTAACTTTTATCGCCTGGCTCAAAGGGTGCCGTCGACAGCTCTTGTGACCAGTTGATTCTGCTCTTTTTCATGGATCTTCTTCTGGCCTGTAGCGGGGCTCGCAGAGGCTTGCCGACCGGCATAGTATAGTTTCTGTTTGGCATTCAGTTTGTCCGAAATACGAGGCATGACAAACGTCCACCCACCCATATTTTTCGGTTCTTCCTGACACCAGACGATCTCCTGAACCTGATCACAGGTTGCGAGCAAATTGGCCAAATCCTGATCCGGAAATGGATAGAACTGTTCCATGCGCGCAATTGCTACTTCCTGTTCTCTTCCGCTCTCCTCTCGTTTCGATATCAGATCGAAATAGACCTTGCCCGATGCGATCACCAGGCGCTTGACCGTAGACGGATCGTCGATGTCCGGATCAGAGATGAGTGGTTGGAATCGACCATGAGCCAGCTGGTCTACATTACAGACCGCTTTGGGATGGCGGAGCAGACTTTTTGGTGACATGATGATGAGCGGTTTTTTATTCGCTTGAAGTGCCTGCTTTCGAAGCGCGTGAAAGTACTGGTCGGGAGTAGTCAGGTTCATGACCTGCATGTTGTCTTCGGCGCATAGCTGGAGGAATCGTTCCAGACGTGCAGATGAGTGTTCCGGTCCTTGACCTTCATATCCATGCGGCAAGGTCATGACCAGCGAGGTGTTTTGGCCCCATTTGGCTTCACATGCCGAAATATACTGATCAATAATGACTTGGCCACCATTGGCGAAATCGCCAAACTGAGCTTCCCAAATTACAAGGGCATCGGGTTTTGCCGAGCTGTATCCGAATTCGAATCCAAGCGTGGCAAACTCACTCAGATGACTGTTGAACGGGAAAAACCGTCCTTGATGCTCTTCCAAATGGTTGAGAGGCACATATCTCTGACTCGTTTTGGTCCCATGTAGAACGGCGTGACGATGAGAGAACGTACCACGTTCGGCATCCTGACCTGTCAGTCGGACTGTGATCCCGCTTTTGAGAAGAGATCCGAAGGCAAGTGCTTCCGCAAATCCCCAGTCCAACTTTCGAGCATTCTTCTCGACCAGTTCCGCCCGTTTTGCAAGCTGACGCAGAAGCTTCGGGTTTGCGTCAAACTCCTTGGGTACAGTGTTCAACTTGATCGCAATGTCTTTTAACTCGTCGAGTGGATAGGTGGTGTCGGGGAACTGGTCCCGATCATTCTGGATCTCCTCACTTCGATCGAGCATTTTTTCTGTGACTTCGAGTGCGGAATCATTCTTGGCATCTTCAAATGCCTCCTGCAGTAGCTCGTCGAATTCATCGAAGATCGCCTGTGTCTCCTCTTCGGTAAACTCACCCACCTGCAGGAGTTTTTTGAGATAGATATCCCGTACAGTCGGATGATTGTCGATCTCTTCGTAAAGCCCGGGTTGTGTAAATGCCGGTTCATCTCCTTCGTTATGACCATGCTTTCGATAGCAGATCAGGTCGATGACCACATCTTTTCCGAATGTCTGCCGGTACTCCAGTGCCATACGAATGGCATGAACAGCGGCTTCCGGATCGTCACCGTTTACATGAAAGATTGGAGCCAGAATCATTTTTGCCAGATCCGAGGCGTATTCGGTGGATCGAGCGTCTTCGGGGAGGGTGGTAAACCCAATCTGGTTGTTGATAATCAGATGGATGGTACCTCCCGTTTCGTAGCCGCGGAGTTGAGACATGGTCAACGTTTCTGCAACGACACCCTGACCTGCAAATGCAGCATCACCGTGAATCAGAATCGGGGCGACCCTTTTTGCAGCATCGTCCGCTTCGTGATGATCCTGAATGGCTCTGGTCGCTCCCTCAACTACCGGGTTCACCGACTCCAGATGACTTGGGTTGGGAAGGAGCTCCAGCTCGATCTCCCGTCCCTGACTCGTCTTGTAAGATCCACGCGTACCCAGGTGGTACTTCACATCCCCGGATCCCTGAATGGTTTCCGGATCGATGTTGCCTTCAAAATCGGCAAATACCTTTCGGTAGGGCTTGTTCATCAAATTCACGAGAATGTTCAGGCGCCCACGGTGAGCCATGCCCAGGAAAAACTTCTCGATCTCCTCCTCTCCCGCCTTTTCAAGCAGGAAGTGAACCATCGGGATAAGGGTATCGGCACCCTCCAGCGAGAATCGCTTGTGGCCGATGTATTTCTTGTGCAAAAACTGTTCGAAGGCCATCGCCTGGTTCAGCTTGTGAAGGATTGTCTCCTTGTCGTTCTTTTCAAGCTGTGGCTTGTTGGTGGTCGATTCCATTCGCTCCCGGAGCCATGCACGCTCTTCAAGATCCAGAAGGTGAATATATTCGGCACCGATGGTTCCACAATAGGTGTCTCTCAGCAGGCTCAGAATGGTTCGGAGCTTGGCTGTTTCACGACCGCCAAGACCTCCGCAGTAGAACTCCCTGTCCAGATCCCACATCGACAGACCGTAGTACTCCAGCTCCAGTTCGGGGCTGTGACCTGGCTCGTCTACCAGAGGGTCCAGATCTGCAAGAACGTGCCCACGTACACGATACATGGTAATGAGTCGCCAGACAGCAATGGCTCTTCGGTCCTGTTCAAGTGTGTTTCCTTTCCCACCCAGAAGTCCTTCGAACTTGTCTTCGCTGAATGCGATCGGCTCGTACGGGATCGAAAGATCTTCGAAAATTTGTTCGTAGAATCCATCGCTACCGTTCAGCAGTTGATGGATTTTTTGCAGGAACATGCCCGATTCGGCTCCCTGAATAATCCGGTGGTCATATGTACACGTCACCGTCATTACCTTGCTGATCCCCAGTTGGTTCAGCACTTCCTGAGACATGGATTGAAATTCTGCCGGGTAGTCAATCGCTCCCGTTGCGATAATGGCTCCCTGTTCGGTCATGAGACGGGGCACAGAGGAGACCGTTCCGATCGTTCCCGGATTGGTTAGACTGATCGTCGTATTTTGAAAATCGGCGAGCTCCAGTTTTCCATTTCGCGCTTTGTCAATCAACTCGGCGAATGCATAGAGGAACTCCCTGAAACTCATCTTCTCTACACCCTTGATGTTGGGCACGACAAGATTTCGAGAGCCGTCGCGACCCTCCAGATCGACGGCGATCCCCAGATTCACTTGACCCGGTTTGACCCGTTTCGGCTTATCATCTTCACTGTCGTAAAAACTGTTCAGGTTCGGAAAATCTTTGAGAGCTTGAATTACAGCCCAACCGATAAAATGAGTGAAGCTCGCTTTCGGTTCCCCTCGCTGGAGTAGATGCCGGTTGACAAGAGCACGGTCTTCGGTCAGCATTTTTACCGGCAGAACCCGGAGAGATGTAGCCGTCGGAATCGTCAGGCTGTGATCCATGTTCTCCGCGATCTTGGCAGCAACGCCCTTGATCGATTCGACATCACTTCCTTCCGGTTTGGTGACGGGTTTTTTCCCCGCTTTTTCGCCACTCTTTGTCGGCGTTTTTTGGGTTGGAGCGGCCGAGGAACGATCCGGGCGGGCAGGTGTCTCCTTCTTCTCCTCCGAAGCGTTTCCATTGAGTTCATCGAAATAGCTTCTCCAGTGGTCCGGAACCAGGTCGGGATTCTCTTGGTACTGTTTGTAGAGCTCCTCTACCAGTGCACTGTTGGGTCCAAAGACAGATTCAAGTGATTTCACAATGGGGTACGAATGGTTAATAAAAAAATATGTGCGGTTCCCGTAGAAGCCGTCAAATTAACCATTATTCGATAAAAATACGATCCAATTCGGGTAGGTTAAGTGCTCTCCAACGGCTCCTTTCCTGCGTTTCAACGGCCCTGTCGATTCCCTATATTGAGGCCGGCTGCGATAGTGTGGCCGTATTTATAGAAACGAGGATCAAGGAGAGGTACATGCACGGAGCGGAGTCGGTTGTCTGGGATTTGAGCGATCTCTATGAGAGTGTGAATGACCCTGCGTGGAAGCAGGATGCTGAATCGGTGAAACAGGAGGCTGTATCTTTTTCCGATCGTTGGAGAGGGCGTATTCATATGTTGAAAAGCCCCGAATTTTTAATCATGATGCGGGAGTACGAGCAGTTGGTGGAGCGCTCCCGAAAAGTCGGAGCATTTGCACACCTTGCATGGTCGGTCTCCACGGACGACCCGATTTTGGGGAAAGCCCTTCAGACAGCCAACGAGCTCGGTTCGGAAATTGGGCAAACACTCGCCTTCTTTCAGGTAGAGTGGATGGCTGTCGACGAAAGTCGTGCGAATGAGCTGATCGAGTCCGACGAACTTGAGCCGTACCGACACTATCTGGAGGCATCCCGGCGGTTCCGTGAGCACACACTGGGAGAGGGAGAAGAGAAGGTGCTTTCTGCGAAACGCGTGACGGGTCGTTCGGCCTGGACGCGTTATTTTGACGAAGTTATGGGAAAGACACGGTACCAGCTGGACGGGGAGTCCTTGTCTCAGCAGCAGATCCTTTCCAAATTGCATCTACCGGATCGGGATCTTCGGAAACGGGCGCATGCATCGATCACGGAGACACTCCACTCACTTCGGCACACGACAGCCACAATCTTTAATACCGTACTGGCAGACAAAGCGACGGATGACCGACTACGGGGATACTCTCACTGGTGCGCCTCCAGAAATCTTGCAAACGAAATCGATGATGGATCTGTGGATCGTCTTGTCGACTCGGTCACTTCTGCCTATCCGGTCGTTCAGAACTACTACAAGTTGAAAACCAAATGGATGGGTTTGGATCAACTCTACGACTACGATCGATACACCTCGATTCGGAAAACAGAGACGGTTATCACGTGGGAAGAAGCGAGAGAGACCGTATTGGAAGCATTTGATGACTTTCATCCGGAGATGGCCCGAATTGCCAAGCTCTTTTTTGATCGTCAATGGATCGATGCAGCGATCAAACCAGGGAAGAGGGGAGGTGCCTACTCGGCCAGTACAGTTGCTTCGGTTCACCCCTATGTGTTCATGAATTACGATGGCCAGTTAAGGGATGTGCAGACATTGGCTCATGAATTGGGCCATGGAGTGCATCAGTATCTATCCCGTGAGCAGGGCGAGCTTCAATCTTCCACACCATTGACGACAGCGGAGACAGCGTCGGTATTCGCCGAAATGCTTGTGTTTGAAAAGATGATGGACAAGCTTGAGGATCCGGAAGAGCGCCTCTCGTTACTGGTCAGCAAAATAGATGACACGATTGCAACCGTCTTCCGACAAGTGTCCATGAATCGATTTGAAAATGCAATACACACGGCCCGTCGAGAAGATGGAGAACAGACATTCGAGCAATTTTCCAGTCACTGGAGAGCAACCCAGGAAGATCTTTATGGAGGTGCTGTTCAATTGACGGACGGGTATGATGCCTGGTGGAGTTATGTACCGCACTTTTTACACACACCGGGGTATGTGTACGCTTATGCATTCGGTGAGCTACTGGTTCTGGCACTTTATCAATCGTGGAAGGATGGAGCCTCCGGGTTTGAAGATCGATATCTGGAGTTGCTTTCAGCAGGTGGATCCGATTGGCCACACCAGTTGATCTCCCGGGTTGGAATGGATATTCACGACGCATCGTTCTGGAATCGCGGCTTGGCGGTATTTGAATCCATGGTCGAGGATGCAAAAAAGAATCAATCCAGAATCCAGTCCCCATGAGTGACCATCGCGAGGAGAAAGCCTTACGAGAATTCAAACAGACTCTGGCAGATCTGCTTAGCCTGATTCAAGGATCCAGCTTGGCACAAACAGCCTGGGTCTGTTGGGTGAATCATAATCGACAACAATTCGTTGTAGAGGCGAGCCAAACCCGTCGGGCCGACGTCATGTTTCCGGATCGCATTCCGTTTCAAGAGTCATTTTTACAAGAGTACAAGAATCTGACTGATCCGGTTAGAATAGAGGTTGGAGCGGATCCGAACACCGACCAACTCCATCACCACCCCGCACCGTCCGACTTGGCGGAGATATGGATTATTCCGTTCATCAACAACGGCGAGACAGTGGCTTTGACGATATTGGAGTTTACTGAACCGGCGGACCGTGCCCGATTGGAACCAGAGATCGCTTCTTATACGAGGGCGTTTGGTGGGATATTGCATACGTGGCTCGAACTAATGGATCTGCACCGGGATCAACATGGCTGGACCGACTATGATGAACAGGTTCAGGAGCTCTCGCCGCGGATGCATCGGGCCGAGCTGTTGACGGCGACGGCGGAGAAGATGCAAACGTTGTTGCCGACCGGCGGAATTACACTGATAACCAAAGGAACCGGTGTATGGATGACGTCATTCAACACGTCCATTGGCGAGGGAGTGCCATTGTTGGGAACGGTACTGGATGAAAAATCACTCGCATATGACGCACTGCAATCCGGTTCTCCGACATTTTCCATTCACTTCAACCAAAGTCCGCGTCGGGTGGCAGCTTCTGAAGAGGGAACCGAGGGGGCGACTCTTGCGATCCCGCTCATGTTGAATGATCATCGCCAAGCGGTTGTGTTGGCGTACGACCGGAACCCACTCGCATTTACAGAGTCTCTGAAACACAAATTGATAAATTTGGTTCGTGTAGCGGGACTCTCCATGCAGGCGTGGCTGGAACGAGAGGATCTTGGCAATGACCAGTTTGCATCCCGGAACAGCAGCATCCTGCCGGATCTATGGGAACGAACTCTGGATCGGGAGTTGGACCGATCCGAAGAGGGGGTCCACACATGGTTCGGGCTTCTTTCGATCGACAACATTCAGGAAATCCGGACAGCCTATCGGCTTGAAAGCCTCAATCGAATGCAATTGTTACTTGTCGGAAGCCTTGCTCCCCATCGTTTCGGGAAAAATGGCATTATTGGATTTCATAGTGATTATGTCTACGCCTTTCTGCTTCAGGATCGTGACCCGGATGCGATCGACTCGTGGCTTCAATCTGTAGAGATGATGGTACAGGATCAGGTTCGGATATCGGCTGAAGAGTCGGTTCAACTTCATCTTAAAGCTGGATATACTTCACTGGGCACAAATCGAGGCAGAGACCGGCACCGAATCGTGCAGGATGTCAAACAGGCGCTTTCGGAAGCCACCCGATCCGGAACCATGGCGATTGAAGCCGGTATGGCAGGATCGCGAACGATCGGGCAGCGAGTGTAGTTGAGGGGTGCAACCGGAGAGATATTTTCGTACATTTCTGGAATATGGATCGGAGTTCGGGCAGTCGTCGTGTAAACAGGCGTTCGCACAGGTACAACAAAGTCGAATGAACACTCGTTAACGATCTCCCGATGCCCGAGAGACCGGGTCCGTTTCGGTCCGAGATGCTCGTCAATGATAATTAAAACCACCTACGGTCTTGGCTAAAAGTTCAGGAATTTCAACCAGAGAGTCGGAGTCACTCGATCGCTATCTTCAAGAGATCGGCAAGGAGAAACTGATTACACCGGATGATGAGGTCCGGCTGGCCAAGGAGATCCAAAAGGGTTCGCAGAGAGCCCTCGAGGATTTGACAAAAGCAAACCTTCGGTTTGTAGTCTCCGTTGCCAAGCAGTATCAAAACCAGGGTCTCTCCCTGGGAGATCTGATCAACGAGGGTAACCTGGGGCTTATCAAAGCAGCCAAGCGGTTTGACGAGACAAGGGGTTTCAAGTTTATTTCATATGCCGTCTGGTGGATTCGCCAGTCTATTCTGCAGGCTCTCGCCGAGCAGAGCCGAATTGTTCGGCTTCCACTGAACCGGGTGGGCGCATTGAACAAGATCGGAAAAGAGCTGTCCAAGCTTGAACAGGAGTATGAGCGAGTTCCCTCGGCTGCCGAACTGGCTGAAAGTCTGGATATGACGGTATCGGAAGTTGCTGATACACTTAAAATTTCCGGACGACACCTCTCTGTAGATGCGCCGTTTGCTCAAGGTGAAGACAATCGCCTGCTGGACGTGTTGGAGAATGAAGAGATTCCCGACCCGGACAATGATCTAATGGGAGAGTCTCTCAAAGTAGAGATTGAGCGTGCGCTCTCGAAGTTGACCAAGCGGGAGGCAGAGGTCATTCGTCTCTATTTCGGAATCGGGCGGGAGCACTCCTTGACACTTGAAGAGATCGGAGAGCGGTTCGATTTGACTCGTGAGCGGGTACGTCAAATCAAAGAGAAGGCGCTTCGCAAGCTCCGACATCATAATCGAAGTGCAGCGCTGAGAGCCTATCTTGGCTGACAGACGAAAGGACCTGGAATGAAGTGGTTCTATACAACACTATTGCTTCTCTATCTTGTGTGGATACCGCTTGAGGCTGTTTTCGCACAGTCGACAGATCGGTTTCTGGTTGTGATTGATCCCGGACATGGAGGAACTGCCGAGACGGACTCCTATCGTGTCGGGCCCGGCGGGGAACGAGAGGAGTGGGTCAATCTTCGTGTTTCCCTGGAACTGAAGTCGCTATTGGAATCGGAAGGGGTAGATGTTCGGCTTACCAGAGAAGAAGATGTAGCCGTATCACTTCGGGACCGAGGCGATTTGGCTATCGGAGAGAGCGCAGATTTATTCCTTTCCATCCATCACAATGCGACAGCCGATCCGGAAGTAAATTTTCCGATTGTTTATTATCACGGGTCGTCCAGAGAAAATCCTGCAAGTGTAATTTTGGGTCGAGCCGTTATTTGTGAGTTGCAGCGTGTGCTACATGACGATGATACCGCCATGAGTCTGGTATCTGACAAGACCATTTTCCCGGGGTCTGGTACGGCCGTCCTTCGACACAGTGAGGGAATTCCCGGAATTATCGCTGAAGCTTCGTTTTTTACACACCCGCCTGAGGAGAAGCGCCTCAAGGATTCGGACTACAATCGGCTCGAGGCACAAGCGTATGCTCGTGCTATACTCGCCTTTCGCGAATGGGTAGATCGAGACGGAGTGGCTCGGCAAGAGACCGGGCTGGAAGAGATTTCGCCATTCAAGGTATTCCAGGAAGAAGATCGAATGCGTCCGGAAGCGAGGGAGTGGCGTGAACAGTTTGAAAGGGGACTCGAGCTTTACGAAGCGGGAGAGTGGGAGGGTGCACTTGAACAGTTGACGCTGTCTGCAAAAGCTTTTCCGGATTCACCAGTTGCGCGGGATGCACACCTCTATCGGGCGCGGTCGCTCGAGAAGTTGGGAAAGACGAAAGAGGCAGCAATGGAGTTTCGTCGAGCCAGAGAGTATTATGTGGACTCCAAGGTTGTCTGCGGGGAACCTTTTTACGAAACATTTGGTATACGGTAAGCATAGGGGGGCGTGTACCGGTTGTCTGTAGCGAATGAATTTTATGTCGCGTACAGGGATCAAACCCCACCAATCGAGAGGAGGTAGTGCCATGAAACGAAATGTCTGGAGATACGGTATCGGAGCGATTCTGCTTTCATCCCTTCTGACCGGGTGCTACACTCAGGTACAGACGATCGAACGTGAGCGTGTCGTCTATCTTCCTCAGGATCGGGAACAGACCATGGCGATTCAGCAGGATGAGGCACTGGACGCGCGTGTACAGGCGGGTCATCTTGAGGAAGATCCGAACTACCTCTATCCGTATGAAGATGGTCACGAGGATGGCTACGAAGATGGGTGGGTCGATGCGGAGGCCTACTACTATATCGACTATGAAGCGCGTAATTGGTACGACCGTCACGCAATTTACGGTGTCCGCCCGGTCCACGTGGCACAGATCTATCATATCAATCCGTATATGGGTCCCGGGTACTGGGGCCATCCGTGGTTGCGTCGTGGATATGTTCAATTGAATCTCGCGTTTGGCAGCGGGTACCATGTAAGTGACCCGTGGTATGGATGGCACTCCTGGTATGATTACGGTGGCATGTACGGTTATACGCGGTACCCGTTTGGATACGGATACGGAGGCTGGACAAACAGCTACTGGACAGGATTCCATCACGGATACGGATACGGCATGTATACAGGTGTCTGGACCGGGCCTTCCCGGGACTATGCCGTACGCTCCTCCGGGTTGAACAGCAGCACCACGGTCCGTTCACAGCGAACACGTGGATCCGGAACATCCCCGCAAGTTCAGGGACGAACAACTCAAATGCGTGGCAGTGCCGGTTCGACCCGTACAGTTCGTAGCCGTACGACAACGCGATCGACGAGTGACACGACCATCAATCGGGTAGAAGAGCGTCGTACACTACAGAGAGTCGAGCGGAGAACGCGTACCACACCTTCTGTATCACGCTCATCGTCAGGAACGGTTCGGAGTGAATCATCGACTCAGCGGGTGCGAGAACCACGAAAACGGAAAGTTCGTCAGGAGAGAACCCTTCAATACCGGCCCTCTACCAATGGATCCGGCGCCGTTCAATCGAAGACTCCGACCCGACGACGACAGCCGCCAGCGGTTCAGCGTTCGACTCCTCAGAATCGGTCAAACGCGACTCAGAGTTCGGGGAACAGACGATCCTCCAGTCAGAGTTCGTCTGATTCCTCCTCCGGCCGTAGTCGTTGAGTGCATTCGGCCCGAACCGCCGTATCATCAGCTGCTTCGTTCAGAAAGGGAGGCGGAGTATGTCCATCTCCCACAATCGAAATGATATCCAAGAAGAAATTCACGACCCGGAGTGCAACATGAAACGATCATCCATGCTGCTTTTACTGCTGTTCGCTTTCGTCGGGATGATCTCGCCTGTCGTTGCACAGGTAGCAAATGATCCCTGGAGCCAGAGTTACCAAGCAGTCCAGTTTTCCGACCCCCTGACGTCACACGATCCGATTACACGGGTGATGCCGGCCGTCGCTTATCGGGCGGGGATTAGTGGTTTTTTGGAGAACCCGGCTTCCATGGCACTGTTCGAAGAGAGTACGGGATCGTTTGGTCTGGTTCACCGTTCGGTCGACGAATCGGCGACGTTCCTCGGAAATAGTCCATCTCTCCAGGATCGACAGACGGGGATATCCAATCTTGGGTTTGTCTACCGGGTACCAACTGTACAGGGAAGTCTCGTATGGGGAGCGGCGTACAGCCAGCACAGCTACTACAATCGGGCGCTGCCGGTCAGTGGATTCAATGATCGCTCCAGCATGACGGACCAATTCAAGGTACCGGGAAACGAGTATACCGAAACCGCATTTTCGGCTTATGCGATCGATTACGGTGATACCGTCGAAGATTGGGACGAGTCCATCTTTCGCGTCGGATTCAACGATCCTGGAACCTATTTGGGGATTGGTCAGGAAGCAGAATTCAAAGAGAGGGGAATGGCCGGAGACTATTCGGCGTTCATGGCGACCGAATTTTTGGAAAACTTCATGGTGGGGCTTTCGGTCGGGCTTACGTCCGGACGGCATACCTATCGACGAACGCATCTGGAAGTGGATCGGCAGGAGCAGTATTCCGGAATCGTTATCGATTCAAACGATGACGGCCAACCCGATACCGATATCCATTCCATTTTGCTGGACGATGAAGTACGGAGTGAGTTCTATGCACTTGCAGTAAATGCGGGTGTTCTGTATCAACTTCACCCTAACCTCCAGCTGGGGGCTTCCTACACCCTTCCATCTCGTCTCACAGTCGAGGAGGAATTTGATGGTCGGATCGTCTCGACTTTCGATAATGGAGAGGGGTTTGAAGGAGATCTTCAAACTCAATTCGAGTACGGAGTCCGCACACCGGGGAGTATGGCATTCGGTCTGGCTTTGACTGATGTGGGACCGATCTCCGTTTCTCTTGCTGCGGATCGTCGCGATTACGGAAAAACAGAGATATCTTTTGATGCAGACCTTTTTGAACAGGAACGGGACGAGAACGAATTTATCGCACAAATGTACCGTTCCGTCTGGAATCTGCGCGGTGGAATGCAGATTTCTCCCGGAGCTGGATGGGACCTTCGTGCCGGGTACGGGGTAAGACCCTCACGTTTTGCCAATGGTGGAGCAAATCGAAACGAGATTTCTTTCGGGATCGGATTCGATGTAATGAATGGTGGACGGCTGGAGTTGGCGGCACAGACAACTCGATGGAGCGGAGAGGAACGGGTTGTTTACGAATACGGAGAGTATGACTATTCCGTCCTTCCGGATGCTCCTCCTGTTGCTACAACGCGCCAGGAGCGTGCAATGACAGATGGAAATCTCTGGCAATTCATGGCAACGTTTCAGATCTCCATGTCCGACTGGTAACCCATTCTCCAACGGTGCCATTAAGCTGTACGGGGCCGCCCGGACCATTCGAGAAGTATCTGTGCCTTACTGCAGCATGTAGGTAACCGAAACAGAGGCAGAGACCGGAACAGTCGCATCAAAATCCATCATGGATGAGGATGCATCCACCTGAAACGCTTCCATTCGATAGACCGGTCCGGGGCCTTGGTTGGTACTGTGTTGAATTTCGTGAATCTGCCCCAGATTACGACCGATCGTTTCTGCGATGATGCGCGCCTTCTCCTCGGCTTGTTTCAATGCCTGCTTCAATGCTTCGTCCTGCGCATCCTCCAGACCTTTGGCTAGAAATGTGGCTTGAAACTGTTCGAACTGGTGTTCGGCCAGAGCCATCTGAATTTCTTCAAATTGGTCCAGTGAGGGGATCCGAAGTTGAACTTGCTGTCGGGTCCGGAAGTGACGCTCCTCGCGGACCTGTCGTTGCTGCAATGTAATGGGTTCAAATGACAGCAAGTGGTCGGAAAGATTCTGATCCTGAATTAAGTCGGCAAGAAACGCTTCTTGACGCTTGTGCTGCTGGAAAGCACGGGAAGGCGTTTCGTCCGTAGTCGTGATGGTAATTACGAATTGGACTTGATCGGCCGGGATTCGAATTTCTGCCGAACTGTCGACATGGACTTGATCCTGCGCAAGCAAGGCGGGAGTGATGCAGAAGGCCAGAATAAATAGAACACAGGTCGTGCGTAGCATGAACAATCCGTCGTTGATTTTCGATTGCAGTCCGTGTTTTGTTTACGCATACAGCGTAGAGAACGCTACAGGCACTGACCGTCATATATCGACTCTGTAATCGACATAGAATCGTTTTTCGGCAACCGCTTCGATGAACTTGACAGCCTTTTTGTGGTGGGGATTGCGGCTGTAAATCATCAAGTCTTCCTCATTGTCGAAGTCGCATATCAAGACGACATCCATTGCATCCCGGGAATCGGGAGTGATCTGAATTCCCACTTCGACATTTCGGATCTCGTCAATGCTGATCTTGAGACCCTCGAGAATCAATTTGAGCTTTTCGGCATTCTTCTCTTTGGACGCACCCTCGGCTTCCTCTTTCAATCTCCACATTACAATATGGCGTATCATCTTCGCCTCTCAATTCAATTTCAGTTAAATGTGCAGGGCTCCCGATCTTCAGTAGAGTATCCGGAGCCGCTGTTCGGGACCAATGCTTTGACACCCTTCAGAAGTGGTTCTGTATCAGGTAGACGTGCCGGGGTGGATAGGGGGAGACCCCGGTCCCTGATTTGATAATAACAATAAAAACGGATGGATCAACTCTTTTCCGTATCGCGTTGTCGTTCAGTAACCGGGGAGGGTCGAATTCGAATCAAATCGTTGTCCGAATCCTCTGTTTGTTCGTCGAGTTCAATAAAGTAAGGGGAGGGTCCGGCGTCCTTCGGGCGCTCCCGGACAACCAGGATCGGTTCCGGTTTGGGGCGAACGGGTCTCGCTTCCAGATGAAGAAACGGGGCGTTTATAGCTTCCTTTAGCGCTTTAAACGGTTTGAATGCTGCTCGGTGATGCCCCGGAATCTGGATGCGCTCTCCGGTTTGAGGATGTCGGCCAGGCCGAGCGCTGTGGAATCGACGCTCCAGCTTTCCGAATCCTGCCAGGTGGATTTCGTCACCCGTCTTCAACGTCTGTCCAATTGTGGTTACCAACTCCCGAAGAAATCGGTCTGTATCTGCCTGTGTGGCATCGGATCGTTGTGCGACCGACCGGACCATATCCTGATAGGTGGTTTTGTTACTCACGAGGGACCCTCCTGCTCGAGGAGCACCTCTTTCAGTTTCTGTGACGGGCTGAACCGGACCTGAACCCGGGGAGGGAGCAGGAGCATCTGATCATGGTGCGGACTGTAGCGGGCCCGGGTGTCCTGAATTTCCGTGCGGAACGTTCCCAGTCCCGGAATGGTAAATGCCTCTTCTCGAGCCAGATGATCCGTCCATTCGGAGATGGTCGCCTTCAGTAGTCGGCGAGTCTCCGCCTGCGTTATCTCCAGACGGTGAGCGAGTTGTTCGATGAGTTCGGTCTGGGTCATGGGTTGGTGGTTTGAATCAGAAAATACGGGTACCTGCCCGCCCTGATACCAATAAACAAATTTTATGGGTGAATTTGAACGATTTCACCCGGAAGTGCCTTGTATCGGTTGGAGATGGATCGGGGAACACCACGCGGGATCTGTGAAGCCGGTTCCACAGGGGTGTTATTATGATTTCAAACACCGATCCCGTAACTTTGTCTCCTTTTAAAACAACAGAAATCACGATCGACGTATCGCGCCGTATGAACAATGAAAAAGAGGTACTCCGGGATGTTGGTCTCCAGGAGAATGGTCATGAAGAAATCGGAGACAATCATTTGATGGGGTCGTTGGATACACCTCTTCGGGAAGACGCTTTCGAGATGGATGATCAAGAGAAAATAGACAAGATTGCACACCACTTCTCCATTATTATGGAGACGTTGGGGCTCGATGTAACGGACGAAAGTCTGCGAGGAACTCCTCAGCGTGTAGGGAAGATGTACGTCAAGGAGATCTTCAAAGGGCTGGATCCGAAAAGAAAACCGGTCGCCCGAAAATTCTCGAACCACTATCGTTACGAGGATATGGTTATCGAGAAGAACATTCAGGTCTTCTCTTTTTGTGAACACCACTTTCTTCCGTTCATCGGGAAAGCCCATGTCGCCTATATGAGTGGCGGAAAGGTAATCGGTCTCTCGAAGATCAACCGGATTGTCGACTACTACTCTCGTCGACCCCAGGTACAAGAGAGGCTGACCCTTCAGATTGCTGCCGACCTTGAAGCGTCTTTGGAGAGTGGGGATGTGGCCGTATTTATCGAGAGTCGGCATTTTTGTGTCTCCATGCGTGGAATTCAGGATACGTCCAGTACCACCATAACAACCGATTTTCGGGGCGCATTTCAGGAGCCGGAAAACAAACAGCGATTTTTGGATCTCATTCGGACAGAAACGGAGATGTAACCCGTCGTTTACAGGTGATCTCCAGATATTGAACCATGGTCGAAAAGAGTCACGTGCCGCTACACATATACAACAGCCTGACCCGTAAAAAAGAGCCGTTTCAACCGATCAATCCACCCCATGTCGGACTCTATGTCTGTGGCCCCACGGTTTATGGGGATCCACATCTCGGGCATGCCCGGGCTGCGATTACATTCGACCTTGTTTTTCGATACCTCCTTCAGTCCGGATACAAAGTTCGCTATGTACGGAATATCACGGATGTCGGACATCTTGAAAACGAGGAGGCCGGTACAGGCGAAGACAAAATTGCCAAAAAAGCCCGGCTGGAAGAGCTTGAGCCGATGGAGGTGGTTCAGTTCTACACCAATCGATACCATGACGGAATGGATGCACTCAATTGCCGCCGTCCCAGCATTGAACCGTCTGCTACCGGCCATATCATCGAGCAGATTGAGCTTGTCGAAAAGATTTTGGCCAACGGGTGGGCATACGAGGTTGATGGTACGGTTTATTTCGATCTGCAGAAGTATGCGAACGAGTACGACTACGGAACACTCTCCGGAAAGGTGCTCGATGAGCTTCAATCCGGATCCAGAGAGACCGAAGGATTGGAGGAGAAGCAACATCCACACGATTTTGCACTCTGGAAGCGGGCCGAACCCGGTCATATCATGCGTTGGCGTTCTCCCTGGGGCGAAGGATTTCCCGGATGGCATGTCGAGTGTTCAACGATGAGCACCAAATATCTCGGCGAACGATTCGACATTCACGGAGGTGGCCTCGATTTGCAGTTTCCCCACCACGAAGCGGAGATTGCACAGAGTCGGTGTGCGAATGGAGAGGAGCCGGCAAACGTCTGGATGCACAACAACATGGTCACCATTGACGGGGCCAAGATGAGCAAGTCGGCAGGTAATTTCATTACACTGGAACAGCTTTTCGAGGGAGATCATCCCCTGCTTGAAAAAGGATACGATCCGATGGTGGTTCGGTTTTTGATGCTGCAATCGCACTATCGAAGCAAAATTGATTTCTCCAACGAGGCACTTCTCTCTGCAGAGCGCGGGTACCTGCGGTTGATGGAATCTCTGGAGCTGCTGAACCATGTAGAGCCGGGAGGGAGTGAAGTCGAGAGCTCCCTTGACAAACGGATTCGGGAAGAGTGCAGATCGGTTCACGAGGCGTTGGCCGACGATTTTCATACAGCCCGGGCCCTCGCTTCTCTGTTCGAACTCTCTTCGATCATTAATGGCCTTTATCACGGACAGTTGAAGCGGATGGAGCTCTCTGCTGACGGACTCCGGGAGTTGACGGAGACCTACAGGGACGTCATTCGGGACTACATGGGGCTCCGTCCGCCGGTTCGTGAAGGGGAGAGCGGACGAGAGGAACTCATTCAGCTTCTCATCGAATTGCGGGCCCGGGCGCGGGCTCATCGGGATTTCGAGACCTCGGATGCGATTCGGGACCGTCTTGCAGATTTGGGAATCACGCTCAAGGACGAAAAGAGTGGGAAGACAACCTACAAAGTGGGGAGTTGATTGGATTACGCGAATTCCGGAACATCTGATTGTTGTTCTGATTCGCGCATACCAATGGGGGGTTTCCCCTTGGTTGGGTGCTCACTGCCGTCACACGCCGACCTGTTCCAACTATTCAATAGAAGCGATCCGGGAGTGGGGAGTTTTGAGAGGAGGCTGGTTGGCGATTCGGCGGATCGGATCGTGTCATCCCTGGGGATCGGAAGGCTACGACCCGGTTCCATTGAAAAAGAACGTGTGTGAATCGGAATCATCAATAGATGGAGGCACCATGAGTCGGGTAACCCTACATGAACGGGGGAGTACAGAAGAGGTGGAACTGGGCAGAAAGTTTGCGCCGGCATTTGACAGCAACGGGCTCATTCCATGTCTTGCAGTCGATGATCAAAGTGGCGAAATTCTGATGATGGCCTGGATGAATCGATCGGCTCTCGAACAGACCCTTGAAACCGGGATGGCGACGTACTACAGTCGTAGCAGAAACCGGATCTGGGTGAAAGGTGAATCTTCCGGGAGGCGGCAACTCGTCCAGGAGGTCTGGGTCGATTGTGACCAGGATGTGATCCAGCTTCGGGTTCGAATGGAGAAAGAGGGAGCGTGTCACCAGGGGTATCGTAGCTGTTTTTACCGCAAGATATCATCGGTAGAGAGAGGAGAACTTGAGTTTCAGGAAGAGGAGCGTCTTTTTGACCCGGACAGCGTCTATCGTACCAGCTGATTCACGAACTATATTGCATTGAACGTCACTCACAGCTCCGTGATAAATTTCACACCTGAACACGAATTGGAGAAGTCGAAATGAGTCAGAGCGTGCGAGAGGTCTATCCAAAAGCGACAACCCGTGAAGAGATCTCCAACAAGATTTTAGCGTCTCTCTCTTCTTACGGTCAATTTGATCCGAAACGAACACTGTGGGCAGTATCGGACTGTAGTGATGAGGCTAACCGGTCGACGACTCGGTTCCAAAAGGAACATCAGATCGACAATGTGTTTCAATTGGGAGGCTTGGCCGGGTATCCATTTGCCGGAGAGACCGGGTTTCGTGCTTTTGCCTCGCACGTTCCGGAGAATGGAGCAGCTATCCTGCTTTATGGCCCTCACATCGGGATTTCAAGGGCGGGTCACGTGGGCTATATGAAACGAATCGGTCAGTCCGATGAGACCACCTGCTGCGGAGCACTTCACGGAACGTTGAATCGATTTGCCAGTGAAGAGGCCACTCATCCGGATCCCGAGATGGATTATCAGATGTGGTATATAGACAAAGCGCTAGAGGAGCAAACAGAGCAGATCCTTGCAGGGACTCCACCGATTGTAGAAATCACCGACCGGATGTATCGATTGATCGATGACGGAGTGTCTCGTCTCCTGGAGTCAACGCATCCTACGTTCGGAGATGCGTATGTGGTACTTGTTGGTGGAATTTTCATCAACCGGGATCAAGGAGAAGAGGACTGGTTCGATCTGCGGCGATTCGAAGTCGTGGCTCCAGACGGATCCCGAACGAATCTGAAGAAGTGACCACGGTCAAATCCTGAATTCACCATTCATCGAGAGGAAGGTTTATTTTGTCAGACTCACCCAAAAACATCTCATTCTGGGACCGAATCGGGATCGGAGTCTCCGTAGTTTGTGCCATTCACTGTCTCCTTTTCCCGGTATTGGTGGCTCTTTTGCCGATCTGGCCTGCACTGGGTGGGCACTACAACTGGGTTCATCCTCTCTTTCTGGTTCTCATCGTCCCGACCGTCTTTTATGCCGCGCGGCGCAGTCATTATGACCGACAGATCCTGCGCTGGCTCCTGAGTGGACTTCTGCTCGTGACCGTCGGCTGGTTGGCGGGGCATCTGCTGAACTGGGTTCGGGTCGAACCAAT
>JBNJFK010000004.1:15660-29140 GCA_051746765.1 Bacteroidota bacterium | reverse complement strand
ATCAGCTCGGTGACGTGGGAACCGATCATGTGGCATCCCAGCCACTCACCGTACTGCGCATCGAAGATGACTTTTACAAAGCCCTCTTCATGTCCCAGTGCGGTCGCTTTCCCACTGGCAGAGAATGGAAACTTGCCTACAATGACGTCATATCCCTCCTCTTTCGCCTGCGCTTCGGTATAACCGACTGATGCAACCTGTGGCTCGCAGTAGGTACACCCGGGAATATTGTTGTAATTGATCGGCTGCGGATTCTCGCCGGCCAGTTTTTCGACACAGACGATCGCTTCGTGCGACGCCTTGTGCGCCAGCCACGGGGCCCCTGCCACATCGCCAACAGCATAGATATTTTTTACCGACGTCTGATAGGTGCTTCGATCGACTTGAATGGCGCCCTTCTCGTGTTTCACCCCTGCCTTGTCCAGACCCAGGCTCTCCACGTTTCCGGTCACTCCCACGGCCGAGAGAACCACGTCGGCGTCCAGCGTCTCGGACCCCTTTTTGGTCTTGACGGTCACCTTGACCCCTTTGCCCTTCTTCTCCACCTTCTCGACGGAGCTCTCGGTCAACACGTTGATCCCTTTCTTCTTGTAAATCTTGCCCAGCTCTTTTCCGATCTCCTTGTCCTCGACCGGAACCACGGTATCCATCAGCTCGACCAGAGTCACTTCGGTACCAATGGTGTTGTAGAAGTAGGCAAACTCGACTCCGATGGCACCCGCGCCGCAGATCACCATCTTTTTGGGCTGCTTCTCGAGCTGCATCGCCTGCTCGGAGCTGATTACCATCTTGCCGTCTATCGGCAGTGGCGGGATCTCTCGCGGACGAGCCCCGGTGGCTACAATGTACTTTTTGGCTTTGATCGTCTCGACCTTCTTTCCACTCTCGTCACTTACCTCCAGCTCGGTTGGAGATGTAAACGCGCCGGTACCCATGAAGACCTCGACCTTGTTGGCCTTCATTAAAAATTGAACTCCTTTACTCATCTTGTTGGCTACGTTCCGGCTCCGCTTGACCATACCGCCGAAATCGGCCGAGAACTCCTTCACATTCACACCGTAGTCGGACGCGTGTTCGATCGACTCAAACACTTCAGCCGACCGGAGAAGCGCTTTGGTCGGGATGCAGCCGATGTTTAGACAGACTCCATCCAGATGGCGCTTTTCGATAATGGCTGTCTTGAAACCGAGTTGAGAGGCTCGAATGGCGGCCACATACCCGCCGGGCCCGCTTCCTATCACACAGAGGTCGAATTCTTTTGCCATGATACTGGTTCTCTTTGTAAGGTTAGCAGAGGGAACAAAACAGCCCTCCAATCAATACATACCGTCACAATCCATTCTTTTCGGGCCGAACCGACCGTCGGCCAATTCAGCACAAGAAGGTAAGAAATTTCGGCAACATGTTTAAACAGCACCGGGTCCGTGACGGGCTGAACCGCCCCTGCGGCACGCGACTGCATCGATATTCAGAACCCAAAAACTCTCACACATGAATCTACGGACACCCCGACTCGTTTCGATGACCGTACTGTTACTTTCGCTTCTTCTATGGAGTGGGTGCGAAGATACGCCGACCGACACCGGGTCGAATTCTCCGGAATCCTATTCAACAACCGAAGGACCCGGTGACGCGAACAGCGACATCATCGCCGGCGGGGAGTTCAATTCAATTGAGCTGGAGATTCAATACATGCCGGGTCACGAACCGCAGTCGGGTGCCGTGGAGGATCTTGTCTCCTTTCTCGAAGAATGGAGCGGAAAAACCGTCCGAACGCTCGATCCGGTCGAGATTCCCGCCGGCGAACAGTCCGGATACACGGCCAGCGACGTGCGGGATCTCGAGGATGAGCACCGCGAGCACGTTCCCGACCGGACAAACGGTACCCTCCGCCTGTACCACCTCTTCCTGGACGGGGAGTTCGAACAGGAGAATGTACTCGCCATCGCCTACCGCAACACGTCGACCGCTTACTTTGGCGCCACCTTCGAGGAGACCTCCTCCGGATTGGGATCCCCGTCCCGAGAGCAGGTCGAAGCCAGCGTACTGCGCCACGAGATCGGACACCTGATGGGCCTGGTGGACAACGGCACGAACATGCAGCAGGATCACAAGGATGAAGAGAACGGAACCCACTGCGACAACGAAAACTGTGTCATGTACTATGCGTACAATCAGCCGGATCTGTTCAGCTCCATCTTCGGATCGGAGATTCCCGATCTGGATGCCGCCTGTCAGGCAGACATCGAAGCTCTGAAAAACGAATAGTCACCGGCGCCACCCGCAGTCAGAACGGGAAGGAGAGTATACACCCCATTCATCCCTGTCCGGTTCGGCCCGTGGCTAGCCGGGCGCCCGGGGAGATCAGCCGTTTTTGAACTTGAAGAGCTCGTCCGCACCCACCTTCTCTTCGGCCTGGTTCAGCGCGTACTGGCTGTCGAAAAGGACGATCGGGTTGCCCTCCATGTCCTTGGTGATGTGAGTGGAGTAGCTCGATTGCAGCTTTTTGATCACGGTTTCGTCTCCGGAGAGCCAGCGGGCGGTATGGTAGCTCACGCCCTCTATATTCAGATCGACGTTGTACTCGGCCTGCATGCGGTGCTCGACCACTTCGAACTGGAGCACACCGACGGTTCCGAGCAGCAACTCGTTGCCCACCCCGTTGGGAACTTCAAAGACGTGCACAACCCCCTCTTCGGAGAGCTGCTTGAGCCCTTCGCGCAGCTGCTTCCGCTTGAAGGGATCCTTTGTGGAGACCTTCATGAAGTGCTCGGGGGTAAAGAGCGGAATCACGTTGAAGGCCACTTTTTCACCGGCATGGAGGGTGTTTCCGATGCGAAAAAAGCCGGGGCTGAAAAGCGAGACGATGTCGCCTGGCCACGCCTCCTCCATGATCTGCCGCTCATCGCCCATGAGCGTGTGCGGGGTAGACATCTTTACCCTCTTTCCGGTCTGGGCGTGGGTGACCTCGAGACCACGCTCGAACTTTCCGGAGGCGATACGCACAAACGCTGCGCAGTCCCGGTGATCCGGATTCATATTGGCCTGCAGCTTGAAGATAAAGCCACTGAAAGGGGCGTCCAGAGCCCGCTCTTGGTCCGACTCATTCAGATAGCACTGCGGGGAGGGGGCCAGGTCCCGGAAGTAGCTCAGAAAGACGTCCAGCCCGAAGTTGTGCAGGGCGGATCCGAAAAAGACCGGAGAGACCTCACCCGTTCGAAACTTATCCCGGTCCATCTCGGAGAACATATCTTCGATGAGCATCACCTCTTCACGCAGTTGATCCTTTTCCGAATCGGAGAGCCGTGTCTTGGCAAGTCCCTCTTCCAGGTCCACGATTTCGGTCTCGGCTTTCTGTGCACCGTGATCCGTCTTTTTGTAGAGATGGAGTTTCTTCCCGATCAGATCATAGATCCCCTGAAACTTCTGCCCGTAGCCGACCGGCCAGCTGGCGGGAACCGCCTCGATCCCCAGCTTGGACTCCACGTTGCTCAACACTTCGAGCGGGTCCATCCCGGGGCGGTCGCACTTGTTCACAAAGGTGATGACCGGGACCTGCCGCATCCTGCACACTTCGAAGAGCTTTTCGGTCTGCTCCTCGACCCCTTTGGCAACGTCAATCACCATGAGGCCGGAGTCGGCCGCCACCAGGGTCCGGAGAGTATCTTCAGAGAAGTCCTTGTGGCCCGGGGTGTCCAGCAGATTGTAGCGAATGCCGTCCTGTTCGAAGCGCAGGACCGACGAGGTCACGGAGATTCCGCGCTCCTTTTCAATCGCCATCCAGTCGGAGGCGGCATAGCGGGAGGCTTTTCGCTGGCGGATGGAGCCCGCCTCGTGAATGGCGCCTCCGTAGAGGAGCAGCTTCTCGGTAAGTGTGGTCTTTCCGGCATCCGGATGCGAGATAATCGCAAAGGTGCGACGTCGTTGCGCTTCGCGGACAATTTCGGAGGGTTTGGTTGCAGTCTGGTTCGCCATGGTCAATCGGTTTCAATCTAGACTCGCAAGATACAAACCTTTGGATAGACCTTCACTTTTTGCCACAGACAAGATCTTCGGCGGGTTCGTAGCGTGCCCGGTAGAGGGTTGTTCGATGGCTCGAAATCACTTGATATAGAATTGATATGTAGGACAAAAATGTAGCTCCGGGAAGTCAGAAACGTCACATTTAATTTTTATCCGCTTGAACTGTAGCGAGTTGGCATCAGCCTCCGTACAGGAGATGTTCGCGAATGATGACTCCCTTGTATTCAATAGCCACCCGACGGTGACAATGATGTCAAAATCCTCTTCCCTTCTATTCGCTTCACTGATTCTGGTCCTGCTCGGCTATGGGTGTTCCTCGGATCCTTTTTCAACGTCTCAATCGCTATGCCAGTCCGAATCTGATGTCACCTTTGCCCTCGGTGACAGCACCTACGTGCTCAACGATATTCCGGAACTACGGGTAAGTCATCCACCCGAGACACGGCCTTGGGACGAAAGTGTTGACGTTCTGCGAGATTCCATAGTTACCACAACGGAAGAGCGACCATAGGATTCAAGGAACCACGAAGTCGTCGCTTTATGACAAGTGGCATACGAAAATCGATTTGTGCAGAGGAGTTCAAGCAAGGCTTGTTGGATGTTCAGGAGATGGGCGTTGAAATCACCTCCCTTTTGACAAGCATCGGCACGGCCGGTGTCACCATGGATCCCGATTTGGTCTACTACCTGGTGGAGCATCCAAGAGTGGACTACATCGAGATCCCGATGCGATACGAGACCTTTCGTCTGACCGGCGACTTGCAGACGTCCGAGACGGGAAATGATCTGCACGAACAGTCCGAGCGATTCATCGAGTACGCCCGTTCATTGGAGTACTACATGGACCATCAACTGATCGAAATTCCGGAAGAGAAATTCCTGACTTCCAAAGATGAGATTGAATTCGAGCTCGACGGTCAAATCTACCGCTATCGAAGAACAACCGAGCAGCAGGGAGAAAACTACTGGCGCGGGAGAAGTACGACCACGAACGGAACAGTAAATTTCAAAATCTATGAAGACGAACGAGTTGAGGTCGCCACGATTTGGGAATCGGAGTTCACCTTTTACATCTTTGCCTTGGCTCCTGAAGATGGCTTACACATACTTATACAAGTCGATCGAGAAAAATTTCCGCCGGATGAAGAGGACTACCTGATACCAGACGTTGATCCTTCATGAATGGAGCTGGATCGTGTTGCCAACCAGCGTCCCGTTTGAAGTGATTATGTAAGCCGCCCGAGACGAGTATATCCTGTTGGTAAAACCAAACGACAAAAAAATAGCACCGACCGCAGGAACGCTTGATGGCGCCCTACGATCAATGCTACCTTCTGTTGATACTTCGTCTTGGGTATCAGATGCAGTAAAGAACGATAACGAAGTCAGTTATTTCGTTCGTTATTGCCATCGTTGATTCGTTCGTTATAGAGCATTGCACCCGATGAGGACTCGGTGGTGAAACTCCAGTTACGTCCGTCTTCGAGGGCAACATTTTCCGAATCTTTCACATCCGTGGTTACGCTAACGGTATATGTCGTGCCTTCCTTCAGATTAATATCAGGCGTAAACACGGCTACGTTGTCAGAGTAACGGATCGTTCCGCTCACCGTATCCGACGTGCGCATCCGGTTGTGGTCAGAAGCGGCTTCGGATTGTTCACTTGATACGTCGCTTCTGTACATTTCACTTCTTTGCATACCACTCATGGCGTTTCCATTTGCTGCATGCTCACGCAAGAGAATGGTTCGTTCGTTGATGCTGTTCGTATCCATCTCCTTGGCAAAGGTAACCTCGATCTGAGTATCAAGATCCACATCTCGTTCGTTAGCCGTGGGACTTGTCTCCGTAATGTCGGATGAGCCCGACTGCATCTCTGCTGTGTATGGAGCATTCTGCGCAATTCCGTGGGAGACAAAACCGCCCAGAAGCAGCGTTGAAAGCGCAATTTTATTAAGTAATGATATTTTCATTTTCATAATATCCAATTTCTATTTTTGTATGTGAATTAATTATCACGTGTATAATATGTGATAACTGAAACTGGATTACGTTTCAAAAAAACAGCCTTCTTTTGCATTGTTATTTGTACTCAAACAATTTATAAATAGAATTTAAAATTATATAAGAAGTGCAATATCTGCTTAAAACAGTCCCAACTGCTGGTCCTGTCGATCGACCGGCCAGGCGGGCAGGGCCGGAAGGGAGATGAGCGAAGAGAGCTCACGGTGAAAATGGCGGGCCAGCTCCGGGGCGGAGACCCGGTCCGGAGAGTGGATGAAGACGTAGGGGTGCAACCCCTCCCGAATCCAGTTGGCCACCATGATTGCCCACTCCTTGAGCCACGCCTCGTTGTCGATCCAGCGATTGCCTCCCACATAGCGAAGAAACGGACGGGAACCGGTAGTCCGAAACCGGGGCGGAGCGGACGGCTTCTTTCGCTTCGCCTCCAAAACGGTCGGATCGCTGGATTTCAGCTCATGCAGGCGCCGGGTGTCAAAAATGACCCGATCCATGTTCAACTGCCGGAGCAGCTCTTCCAGATGGCGCTCCTGCCTCCCTTTGTCAAAGAAGTCGGGATGGCGCACCTCCACAGCGTAACTGAACTCCGCGGGAAGTTGCTCGAGAAAAGATTCCAGATCCCCCATCTGCTCGTAGGAGAATTGGTCGCTCACCTGGAGATGAAACGGGCCGAGTCGCGTTCGTAGTGGCTCCATCCGCTTCAGAAATGCGGCCACCTCCGACTCCGCACCGCGAAGCTGCCGGTGGTGGGTTACCGATTTCGGGAACTTGAAACAGAAACGAAACGTCTCCGGAACCGCCTCCTTCCACCGCTCCACGGTCTCCGCGTCGGGCACCCGATAGAAGGTGGTGTTCCCCTCCACGGTGGAGAAGACCGAGGCGTACTGGTTCAAAAACCGGTCCGGCGTGGCATCCTCTCTGTAGAAGACTCCTTTCCACTCCTTTAGGCCCCACTGTGTGGTGCCCAGGTGGTACGGCATTGCGTCCCTGTCGCTCCGGTTCATCCCGTCGAATTCTGGTTGGCGGTTGGCATCTTGATCAGCAGATGACATTCCTTGTCTCCCCCAAAGAACGAAAAATCGTGATAAAAGGTGCCTTCGCCTGCGCCCCTGCCCTTTGCATTCGAAATCTCGTCTCCTATATTGCTCCGGACACGGCCCGAGACCTTCCGTTTCGGATCTGCCCGTTGCCGTCTGGATCGATATGTCGGTCGCCGGCCCGCATCCGGGTTCCCCGAACCAAACCGAACGAACGCATGCCATTTACCTGGTTGGATTATGTTGTGATTGCCGGCTACGTGCTCTTGATGGCACTGGTTGGCTGGATCGCCCACCGCCGCGGGCAGGACTCCCTGGACGACTACTTTGCCGGCGGAAAGGACCTCCCCTGGTGGCTCATCGGGATCTCGATGGTGGCCACCACCTTTGCAGCCGACACGCCACTGGCGGTCACCGGTATTATCGCCGCTGAAGGGATCGCCGGGAACTGGATCTGGTGGAACTTCATGTTCTCCGGGCTCTTCACCGTCTTTCTTTATGCGAAGCTTTGGAAGCGGGCCGATGTCCTGACCGATGTCGAATTCATCTCGATCCGATACAGTGGGAAGCCGGCCCGCATCCTGCGCGGGTTTCGTGCGCTCTACCTCGCCTTCCCGATCAACTGCATCATTCTCGGATGGGTGACGGTCGGAATGGCCAAGATTCTGACCGTCATTACCGGCGCCGGACAGTGGGAGATCCTGATCGTTCTCTACGTACTGATAGGGATCTACATCGCACTGGCCGGTCTTTGGGGCGTGGTCGTCACCGACTTTTTGCAGTTCATCATCGCCATGGGCGGCTCCATCCTTCTCGCTTGGTACGCGGTGGATCACGCCGGTGGGCTCGCCTCACTCAAGGATCAGCTGGCCAACATGCACGGGGCCGACCTTCAGATCCTCTCGCTCAATCCACTGAACCACCCCGACATTGCCTTCGCCACTGCCCTCGTCTGGGTGGGGATGATGTGGTGGGCCTCCTGGTACCCCGGCTCGGAGCCCGGAGGCGGCGGGTATATCGCCCAACGCATGTTCTCGGCCAAGGACGAGAAAAACGCCGTAGCCGGAACGCTGTTGTTCAATGTAGCCCACTTTGCTCTGCGCCCCTGGCCCTGGATCCTGGTCGCCCTCGTGGCCCTGGTCTCCTATCCGCAACTGGCCGATCCGGAGGAGGGGTACCCGCTCTTGATGCTGGAACTCCTGCCGTCCGGACTGCTGGGTCTGCTGGCTGTCGCCTTCCTCTCGGCATTTGTATCGACGGTTTCGACTCACCTGAATTGGGGTGCTTCGTATGTAGTCAATGATTTCTACAAACCGTTTCTGAAACCCGCCGACCAGTTCGAGAGCCCGGAGGCGGCACAAAAACATTATGTGACCGTCTCCCGCTGGGCCACACTGCTCATGATGGTGAGCGCCGTCATTGTCTCGCTCCTGTTCGACACCGTTCGGGGCGGATGGGAGGCGATCCTCTCTTTGGGCGCCGGAACCGGTCTGGTCTACATGCTGCGCTGGTTCTGGTGGCGCATCAATGCCTGGAGTGAGATCGCCGCCATGAGTGGCGCCGCAATCGGGTTCGTCCTCTCCGGGTGGCTTGGATATGAAGGATTTGCCGCACGCATGATCTTTACCATGCTCTTTACCACCATCGTCTGGCTGGTGGCCACCTGGGTCACCTCCCCGGACGACGAGGAGACCCTGCAGACGTTCTACGACCGGGTCCGGCCGGCCGGACCGGGCTGGACCCGCTTCCGCCGGGAGGGAGACCAGTCCGAGTCGCTCTGGCGTGGCATTGGCCAGGTGGCGATCAGTGCCGTCGCCATCATTCTGTTCCTCTACGCCATGGGCCAGCTCTTCTTCGGATCCACACTCCTGGCCCTGCTCTGGATCGTCGTGAGTACCGGTCTCTTGATCATTGTTGTCCGCCGGATGAACGCAACCATCGCCGACGTGGCAGGTCCACACCATACCCGTAATCAAAGAGAATCATCATGAAACTCGAAGGAAAACAGGCCGTCATCACCGGCGGTGGCAGCGGCATCGGTGCTGCCATTACCAAACGCTTTGCCAATGAGGGAGCCGATGTTGTCATCTGGGACGTAGACGAGAAAGGGAGTCGGGGCGTGGTTGATGCCATCCGTGAATCGGGCGGGAGCGCCTCTTTCCGGCTCTGCGACGTTGGGAGTATGGAAGCGACCCGTGGAGCGGCCGATGCCCTGGATCGACCGGCCGACATTCTGATCAACAACGCCGGTGTCTCGCATATCGGCAACCTGGAGGAGACCAGCGAAGAGGACCTTGATCGACTCTACCGCATCAACATCAAGGGGATCTGGACCTGCAGCCGCGCGGTGATCGACGGCATGAAATCGACCGGCTCCGGCGTTATTTTGAACATGGCCTCCATCGTCTCGCATATCGGGATCCCTGACCGCTTTGCCTACTCGATGACCAAAGGAGCGGTCCTCACCATGACGTACTCCATAGCCGTGGATTACCTGGACGACGGCATTCGCTGCAACTGCATTGCCCCGGCCCGTGTCCACACCCCGTTTGTCGATGACTATCTGGCCCGACACTATCCCGGCAAAGAGAAAGAGATGTACGACCAACTTTCCAAGACTCAACCGATCGGACGGATGGGTCAACCGGAGGAGATCGCCGGTCTGGCGACCTACCTCTGCTCCGATGAAGCCGCCTTCATCACAGGCGCATCCTACCCCATTGACGGGGGCTTTTTGAACCTCAAACGGTAAACAACTCATGAAACTGATACGATTCCATCACGAACAATCAATTCGAACCGGCGTCCAACTCGAGGACGGTACCCGACTGGACACCTCTGGATTCGGTGAATCCTACGACGAACACTTCTTCGAAACCGGCGGGTTGAACCGTCTGCAGACCTGGATCGACGAATACGGCACCGATGCACCCGTGGTCCCGGACGATGCGCGACTGGCCAGTCCGATCTCCAGACCCTCGAAACTTCTCTGCGTGGGTCTCAACTACGAAAAGCACGCCAAAGAGAGCGGCGCGACTCTCCCTGAACGACCGGTGCTCTTCATGAAAGCGACCTCGGCCATCACCGGTCCGAATGACGATCTGATCCTGCCACGCGGAAGCAAAAAAACCGATTGGGAGGTCGAGCTCGGCTTTGTTATCGGCAAACGGGCGACCTATGTAGAGGAGTCCAACGCCATGGATTATGTCGCCGGCTACGTTCTGCACAACGACTACAGCGAGCGGGAATTCCAGCTCGAACACGACGGGCAATGGGTCAAAGGGAAAAGCGCCGACACCTTTGCTCCCCTGGGGCCCTGGATGGCAACCGCTGACGAGATTGACAATCCGGACAATCTGCGGTGCTGGCTCAAGCTCAACGGGGAGACCGTTCAGGACAGCAACACCTCGGACATGATTTTCAATATCCCGCAACTCGTCTCGCGAATCAGCCAGTACATGACACTGCTTCCGGGTGACATCATCTCAACCGGAACGCCGGAAGGGGTGGGAATGGGGATGAAGCCGCAGCGATTCCTCAAACCGGGAGACGAAGTCGAACTGGGCATCGACGGCCTGGGCTCCTCCCGACAGAAGGTAAAAGCCCCCAAATAGGAATGGAGATCTCATGACGGTCGGTCTGTTTGTTCCCTGCTACATCGACCAGCTCTACCCGGATGTGGCGCGGGCAACGCTCGACCTGCTCGAACGAATCGGATACCGTGTGATGATTCCGGAGGGGCAGACCTGCTGTGGCCAGCCGATGGCCAACAGCGGGTACGAACGGGTGACGGCGCCGGTCGCCAACCGGCTGGCCCGCCTCTTCTCCGAATGTGACTGGGTGATCGCTCCCTCGGGAAGCTGCGTTCACCACATTCGGCACCACTACGACCGGTTCGACCCGAATCCGGAGCTGAATCGCTTGCGGGAACGGACTGTCGAACTTTGCGAATTTCTCTCGCGCGATGACTCACCGGCCCTTCCCGATGCACAGTTTCCGTTCAAAACCGGGCTGCACAACAGTTGCCACGGGGTGCGCGGGCTCGACCTGGCCACCCCGAGCGAGCGGATGGGCGCCCGTCATTCGATGCCCGAAACCCTGCTTCGCCAGGTGCGTGGTATTGAGCTGGTTCCCTTGAACCGCCCGGACGAGTGTTGCGGATTCGGAGGTACGTTTGCCGTTAAACAGGCGTGCATCTCCAGCGTCATGGGCCGCGACCGTCTGCGCGATCATGCAGACAACGGTGTCGAGGTGATTACCGGGACGGACAGCTCCTGTCTGATGCATATGGAAGGGCTCGCCCGACGGGACGGTCTGCCGCTTCGCTTCCTGCATATCGCCCAAATCCTCACCCACCGGTCCGAGCCGGTCAAATCCGCCTCCTCATGAGTCACGCCCGACGAGCCGAAGTGTTTCAGGAGGATGCCGGGCGGGCCCGATGGCATGACGAGACCCTCTGGCAGGTTCGTGGCAAACGGGACCAGGCCGCCGCAAGCGTTCCGGAGTGGGAAGAGTTGCGTGAGGCTGCGTCACGAATCAAACGACACACCCTCTCCAAACTGGACCACTACCTCGAGGAGCTCGAAACGTCGGCCAAACGTAACGGCGTCATTGTCCACTGGGCGAGCAACGGCGAGGAGCACAACCGGATCGTCGCCGGACTGCTGCACGAACGCGGGGTCACACGGGTGGTCAAAAGCAAGTCAATGCTCACGGAAGAGTGCGGACTCAACCCGTGGCTCGAGACGCAGGGCATCGAGGTGATCGACACCGATCTGGGCGAACGGATCGTCCAGCTCGCCGGCGAGCGGCCGTCCCACCTGGTGATGCCTGCCATCCACAAGAAGCGCGAAGAGGTGGACGAACTCTTCCATCGGACGATGGGGACCAAACGGAGTGGCGGGGATCCGGTCTATCTGACTCGTGCCGCCCGAAAAGATCTGAGAGGGAAATTCCTGCAGGCCGAAGCGGGGATCACCGGCGTCAACTTCGCCGTGGCCGAAACCGGGGAACTGGTGATCTGCACCAACGAGGGGAATGCCGATCTGGGTATGCACCTCCCGCCGATCCACATCGCATGCATGGGTCTCGAAAAAGTGATTCCGAAACGCGAACACCTCGGCGTCTTTCTTCGACTCCTGGCCCGAAGCGCCACCGGGCAGCCGATTACCTCCTACACTTCGCACGTCGCCACCCCACAGCCCGGACGGGAGATTCATCTGGTACTGGTCGACAACGGCCGAACCGAACAGCTCTCCCGAACCGACTTCTACACGTCCCTCTCCTGTATCCGGTGTGCCGCCTGCCTGAACACCTGTCCGATCTACCGTCGAAGCGGGGGGCACAGTTACGGCAGTACCATTCCGGGGCCGATCGGTGCGATTCTGGAGCCGGGAAAAGATCTCGAGGCGCACGCCGATCTCCCGTTCGCCTCCACACTCTGCGGGTCGTGCAGCGAGGTCTGTCCGGTCAAGATTCCGATCCACAAACAGCTCTACCGCTGGCGTCAGCTGGTCACCGAACAGACCTCCGGACACAACGTGGAAGGCGGGCTGAACCGGATGGGTGCCCGCTTGTTCCGCCACCCCCGCCTGTTTTCTCTGGCGGGCCGAACCGTACGTTGGGCACTACGCTGGCTCCCCCGCCGGTGGCACCGCCATCTGACCGGCTCATGGGGTTTGGATCGGGATCTGCCCGAGATCCCGGCCGAGAGTTTTCAGTCGTGGGTTCGATCCCGCAGGAGAGACCCATGAGCAGACGGGCCGACATTCTCCAGCGCATCCGGGCGGCCCTGCCCGACCCGGTCGAGCTTCCGGATGATCCGGGAAAATTCCACTCGAATACCTCTCCCGAAGATCGATCACTGATCGAGTCCTGGAGCAAACAGGCACGAGCGGCCGGGAGCGAGGTGCATTGTGTCCCCGATTTGACCACCGTTCACGAGTGGATCCGTGCCCGAACCTGGACCGGTCCGCTGGCCTCGACCATTCCGAAATTGAATGAAGACCCGGCCTTTTCCGACATGCCGGCCACCACGGATGCCATGGCCAAAACAGACCTTCTCGTCGTCGAAAGCCCCTTGGGCGTTGCCGAAAACGGCGCTGTCTGGATCTCCGACGAGACGGGCGCTCCGCGAGCCTTTCCGTTCCTCTGCCGCGAGATGGCCGTGGTCTTGCCGGCCAACCGAATCGTTCCCAACCTTCACGATGCCTACCGGGAACTAGGGTCCGGACCCGTCCGGTGGGGACTGTTCATCGGCGCCCCCTCCAAGACGGCCGATATCGAGCAGTCGCTCGTCGTCGGTGCTCACGGCCCCGAGGCACTTACGCTCTTCCTTCTCGATTCATAGCCCATATTATTTAAGTGTTTTATTGTTTTTCACGCACAAATAAAGGCAA
>JBNJFK010000004.1:0-15650 GCA_051746765.1 Bacteroidota bacterium | reverse complement strand
CTTCTTCACAACCGTCTATTCTGATTTTCTTCTCACCTAACTGTAAGCGCTATTCCAAGCTGCATGCGCTCATTCGGTCCCATCAAATACTTTCTTTACTTAAATGTGGTGAATAGTCTAAATTCTTAAGAAATTTAGGTGTGTTAAGATTTAACCCTAATATATTTCTGTAATGACACACCTTGAACGATCCCAATACATCCTCTGGAGTGCGAGTCTCCTGCTTGCGCTCTTTATCCCGACAGACCTGTTGGCCGCCGGTGCCGGCGAACTGGTCGACACCGCAACTGCTCTCACGGCTGCCACGACCCCTGGTCAGGTGGACGCCTCCGGCACACTCGAATCCTTTGAATCCTCACCCGAGTATGTCCGCTTTGTCATCGACAATCTCTGGATTCTGATCTCGGCCGTTCTGGTCCTGATTATGCACCTCGGGTTCGCCTCGGTCGAAACCGGTCTCACTCAGGCGAAGAACACAATCAACGTGATCTACAAAAATGTGTTCATCCTCTGCACCGGAATCCTCTCCTACGCCTTTATCGGGTTTCAGATCATGTATCCCGGAGAGTTCAACGGCGTATTCGGCTTCGGTGGCTTCGGTATCGGGTTTGACAGCAGTGATCCGGCCGCCTTTTTGACCACCGCCTACAACGGGAGCATGACGCTCTGGACCGACTTCATCTTTCAGGCGATGTTCGCCGCCACGGCTGCAACCATCGTCTCGGGTGCCGTCACCGGACGTATCAAACTTCCCTCATTCATGATTTTTGCCGCACTGTTGGTGGCGATCTCCTATCCGATTACCGGTAGCTGGCTCTGGGGCGGCGGTTGGTTGGCCGATCTCGGTTTCTACGACTTTGCAGGATCCACACTGGTCCACGCCGTCGGAGGAGCTGCGGGTCTGGCCTGTGTTATTCTATTGGGCCCCCGAAAGGGCAAATATGTACATGGAGAGATCTTTCCGATCCCCGGGCACAGTATTCCGCTGGCAACCATCGGTGTCTTTCTGCTTTGGTTTGGCTGGTTCGGATTCAACGGTGGATCGGTACTGAGCGCCGACCCGGTCTCCGTCTCCTACGTCTTTGTTACAACGGCTCTGGCGGCCTGTGCCGGCGCACTTGCATCGATGGTTACCACACAGTTGGTCATGAAAAGTCTGGACGCCAGTATGGCACTCAACGGGATTCTGGCCGGTCTGGTCGGTATCACCGCAGGCGCCGACCTGGTGAGCCCGCTTTCTGCCATTGCCATCGGACTGGTGGCCGGATCCCTGGTGGTCCTCTCTGTTGCATTCTTCGACAAGCTTCAGATCGACGATCCGGTGAGTGCCATCTCCGTCCACGGCGTCTGTGGAATCTGGGGAACCGTAGCCGTTGGGATCTTTTCGAGCGAAGCGAGTGTCTGGATTCAGCTTCTCGGTACCGCCTCGGTCGTCCTCTTCACCTTCGGTTTCTCCATGGCACTGTTCGGCCTGATCAAAGCGACCCTCGGCGTTCGAGTGAGTAGAAAAGTCGAAAAAGACGGACTCGACATCTCCGAGCACGGAAGCAGCGCCTATCCCTACTTTGCCGGAATCGACATTATTCGATCGACCGGCGGATCCCGATAACACCTTATCCTCGCACCCTCCCCTCGCAGCCAGGGATCGCTGTGGGGGGAGCCCCTTCGGGGGTTCTTCCTCTCCTCTTTGTTCCCCTGCTCCTCTCTCGTATATTCCGAAAAAACAGCCCGATTTTTATGCCGTCTCTTCCGCTGTTTTCGATTCTTCTTACAACCCATTCCGACCCGGATCATCTGGATGCTCTCCTGCAGTTCATCCGTCGCTCCGAGGTACGCCGTTGCGAAGTGGTCCTGGCAGACGCCAGTGACGACCACCACTGGGCGGCTACTCTGTCCGAGCGGGAGAGTGTGATCCCGATTCGAGTCCTTCCCCTTCCGGCCGGTGTCTCACGTGCCAGCGCACTGAATCGGGCATTTCTTCACTCGGACGGCGACTGGATTTGGGCACCCCACCGAGCCGACCGCCCGAGCGACGCGGTCCTCGCTGATCTGCTTCGAAAACTGTCGACCGCGCCCGCTTCGGTCTGGCTACTCGACGCATTTCCACCCGACTCTCCTGCCCGATGGATCGAACAACTGCGCGAGGGGAGCCTTCCGCTGGATGAGCAGTGGGTCTTTCACCGGGAATTGGCAGGGGATCCGGTCGAACCGTTTGCTCCCCGCCTGCATCCGTACACAATTCCGGCTCTCGCCTTCCAAATTGGCCAGCAGAAGGGCGTGGATCGCTCGGATGCCTTCTTCATTCCGGAGCGTAGCCATCTCGACCCGGTTCCGCCCGCTGTTATCCAAGAGTTCCTCTTTCGAATGACGAGTAAGGCTACCGGCCCGGAAGAACGGCAACGACTGCTTACCTCTTTGCAGTCCCTCGAGCTTTTCGATCGAGAAGAGGAGAGTGAAGAGACCCAGCTGACCCGACTGCAGGCACTCGCCGAAGAGAATCCAAGGCGTGCACTCGAAGAGACCAATCAGGTGATCCGCCAATCGGGCGAGACACAAGAGTTGCTCAAGTGGAAGATTCAGCTGCTCGAACGACTTCGCAGACACGTCGAAGCGGCCGAGCTCAAGCACCGACTTCAACGAACACCGGACAAGAATTCACCGCCAACCGGATCGCAATCCCGGACACCCGGTTCGGAAGAAGCGGTCATCCAGACCCTGCCGGCTCAGCCTACACTCTTTTCTGATCCAACGGGCTTTCCCGAGGAGAACAAGCCATCGACCATGGATCCGAACGCAGGAATGGAGCAGTCTGACGACGTTCGGAAAACGAACCTGGAGGCCGGGACGAAGGCAGAGCCGGATAGTGCAGAAGAGGTTGAGCTACACGGCGAATCGGCAGACTCTGAATCAGAAGAAAAGATACCGACCCACTCGGACGAAGCACAACCGGCATCGGTTCAACCCGAAGAGCCTCTCCTGTCTGTCATCATTCCGACCACGGCCGGTGGACGACGGCTACTCGAAGAGTGCCTGATCGCATTGACGGCCGCTTGGGATCCGAATCGGACGGAACTGGTCGTGATTGACAACGCCAGCCTGGACGATACCTTTGACTATCTCCGCCAACTGGAGGAGCGGGAGCTGTTCCCGATGCAGATCGTGACGAACGAGCAGAATCTCGGATTCTCCCGAGCCATCAATCAGGGGCTGGAGCGCTCCTCGGGTCGCTATGTCCTGATTCTGCACAACGATCTGCTTTTGGAGGAGTCGACCATCGACGAACTCCTTGCTCATATGGAAGCCGACGACGATCTGGCGGCCATCGGTCCCTCCGTGGATCGGTGTGAACAACCGGAACAGTGCATCAGCCACACATCGAAACTGGAGCGCCCCCTCCTCTTTACCGATGCAATCGACAGCTGTTGCCTGATGCTTCGGGGAGGGCTCGGGTTGCGCATGAACGAAGCCTACGGGCCGGCTCTGTTTGACGACCTGGATCTCTGTCGACAGATCGAGCAGAAGGATCTGGCCATTGCCGTCGCCACTCAGTCCCGCGTCCAACATCTTCATCGTCAAACCACAGAGCCAATGGGCCTCTGGCTGGAGCCGGAGTTGGGCTGGCGGAACGAAGAAATCTACCATACGCGCTGGCACCATCGCCCCGATCTGGATGTTCCAACCAACGGAGATCTACTCGAACGAATCCATCGCACTCCGATGCCGGTCAATCCGCTCAATCCTCCCGGATACTGGCTGGATCAGATCGAGGAGCTCTTTTCCGACGAGGTCCGAACAGAACTACAGAATCGCAAGCTCTCGGGAGATGACCTGATTCGGCTCTGCGAATTGCTCATCGTGGCGGACAAACGGGATCTGCTTCGCCAGATGGAGACACGCATTGAACAGCAAGAGGTCCCGCTGCCTGTCTACCTGATTCGCGACCTGATTCGCTACTACTATCAGCGAAACATCTACTCCCGCTGCCGTCTCTATCTGGAGAACCCTCAGGCACGCGGACCCTGGTTTGATCTCTACCGACTGCGCATTCAGATTCGGGAGAAAGAGATTGACGATGGGCCGGTTTTGCTGAACCAACTCATGGAGAGCTATCCGTTTCACCCGGACCTCTACCGACTGGCAGGAGAACTACACGATATCCAGGGCAACGACGACGAGCGGGATACATTCAGGAGCCTGGCCCACCAGCTTCAGCCGATGGACGGAGAGACCGACATCTTCGAGATCAAGTACTGATCTCTCCGGAATCGGCGTCGGGTCGTATGAGCTCCATGAGCTGGTTCAGGTCGGAAACCCGATCTTCTTCTTTCCGACGTGAATAACTGTAGATCAGGTTGCGCAGGCAGCGTACGACAATCTCTTCACTGCTGCAGCGCTGAAAATGTTCGGGTCTTGGCTGGATTCCGTTCTTCTTGAGAAAAAAGTGGCACTGATCGTAGGTGACCACACGTCCGCCATCGAAGGGGTCAATCATCAACTCACGCGTCGTACCTTGATAGATAAGCATGAAGTGGACCGGCATGTTCACACCGTAGAAGGGAAGGTTGAGACGACGAGCCAGGAAAAGCACGATGGCACCCAACAAAACCGGCATCCCGCGACGCCGATCCAGGACCCGATCCAGATAGGCATTCTCCACATTGTGATAGTCGTGCGTCTCCCCCTTGAACTGAAGTTCACCGAAAAGATACTGCAGGAGGGTATGCATTTTTCGTCCTTCTGTCTCTCCGGGCGAAAGTCTGGATGCGATCTCCTGCGCCATCCGGTTCAACCGCCGGCGGTGATAGCCTTCGTCCAGCGTGGGGTTGCCAAACCGAGCCAAAAGAAAGAGAGCGGATTCGAGTCGGGCTCGACCCTGGATGCCCTGGTGCGCCAGATTGGCAAACTCCTCCATCAGAGAGGAGAAAGTAATGCGGTGCAGAACACGTACAATCGCTTCACGTTTCACTCGATTGTCGCTCTGAACACGTGCCTGATCCAGCTGCGGGATGGCACGCTCTCCCCACTCGAGCAGACGCGCTTCGATCTGTTTGTGGATCTGCGGATCGGGATCTTCCAGCAGGTAGACCAGAGATTCTATTTCGGCATTGGCATTCATGGATGCAAAGGTACGATCTCTCGTTTTCAGTTTCAGTAGAAAGAGACACCCCCGTTCGGGTCTCCTCAAACGGAGACCCGATACAAAGCGTTCCGTCTGATCTTTCCCTCCGGGAGTGGTATATTTCAGGCTGTTCAAGAGAGTCAGACAGAGCAACAACACCCTCGCCGGCCGACCGGCCGGATTCACCCAAAACCGGAGCGCTTCCTTTGTCACACGAACCTTCCGAGGAATCCACGGACACCTCTCGTCAGGAGTGGCGGGTTCCACCCGAACGATCAGACGATTCCCGCGTGACGCACACCGGAAAGAATCGCATCACGTGGAAAGACCTGCTCAAACACGGCAGCCTTTTTTTGATCACCTTCCTCACAGTCACAGCGACCGGTATTATGTGGGTCGGTCAGACAGCCAATGCGGAGTCCTTTTTGGACATGGTACCGGAGGGGGCTCTCTTTGCATTCGTCTTTCTTCTCTTTCTGGGTACGCACGAGATGGGTCACTACCTGGCCGCTGTCCGACACCGGGTCGCTGTCACCCTTCCCTGGTTCATCCCGGTCCCGTTCGGCATCGGCACACTCGGCGCCGTGATCAAGATCAAGGAACGGGTCTCCGACTCCATCAAGTTGTTCGATATCGGTATTGCGGGTCCGATCGCCGGTTTTGTCGTGGCACTGACATTGCTTCTTTACGGTCTGGTAACGCTGCCAGATCCCTCATTTATCGCCTCGTTCGACCATCATGATGAAATCGTTGCCCATGTAGAACAGTACGGTAGCTGGCCGGATCAGCCGCCATCGCTTGCTTCCGACGATTCGAGTGAAAGCGGGAGCATGTCCATGATTCTGGGAAATACGCTGCTCTACTCCTTTTTGAGTAGCTTCTTCCCTGATGCTCCGCCACTGTACGAGCTCTATCACTACCCGTTTCTGTTTGCGGGGTGGCTCGGGCTTTTCTTCACAGCCCTCAATCTGATGCCGGTCGGCCAGCTCGACGGAGGCCACATTCTCTACTCACTGCTTGGCTACCGGAAGCATCGCATGGTAGCTCGATCCACATTTGCCGTCATCGTATCACTTGCAGGACTCGAGGCGATCCCGATGATTCACGAGAGTCTTCAGTCATGGATTCCCAATCTGCTTCCACTCTCGTTGGCGCTCTGGGGTATAGCCCTCTACCTGATCCTGCGAAGAGCGTACCAGCTAGATTCCCAGTGGATTGGTCGTGTCTGGAGTCTCTCACTACTGACCACCATTCTCCTGCTCTGGCTCGATTTGTCTCCAGCCGCCTCCGGATCGATGATCTGGCTTTTCTGGTCGGCATTTCTGGCCTGGTTCATTGGTCTGGAACACCCTCCCGCCATGCAGGAGCGGCCTTTGACCCCGATTCGGCGCTGGCTTGGATGGACAAGTATGGCCATTTTCGTACTTTGCATATCCCCGAACCCGATCTCTTTCATGTAGTCATTTCCATCGCGCACAGAGACCATCCGTTTGTAATTCCCGAACACCGAAACGAATCCATCTCATGAGAACCACTGACACACTGAATACCCGGTACTTGCTCCGTCCGATCTTTCTCTCGTTGATCCTCTTCCCCCTCACGCTCTCTTGCGGTGGTACAGAGAGCAATCAACCTCTGGATCTTCAGATTGATCAACTCATCGAGGAGAACCAATACGTAGAGGCGTTGGACCTGGTCGAGGGCAACGAGGGTGAAATCGAGAATCCGGAACTACAGAGGGAAAAGATTCATCTGAATTACGGGCTGCATCTGATGACCACATTCGACGAGAGCGAGATGCGCACCCGAATGAACGAAGCGATGCGACAATTCATCGAGGTGATCCGCATCAATCCCGATAACCAGGTGGCCAGAGAACAGATCAACCAGATCCTGATGGTCTACGACACGATACCCGACCGCGAACCGGAACCGGACGTCACGGAAAGTTTGAATGAACTGGGCTGGAACCGATAACCATGGCAGACTCCAAACAGAAGAGCCACGCACCACAGATTCGAAACCGGAAAGCTCGACACGACTTCCAGGTCGAGGAGACCTATGAGGCCGGTGTGGCGTTGAAGGGAACCGAGGTAAAGTCCATTCGTGCCGGAAAAGCGAGTCTGCACGAGGCGTTCGCCTATCTGAGAAATGGAGAGCTCTGGTTAAAGAACATGTACATCAAACCGTACGAATTCGGATCCTACCAGAATCATGACGAGCGACGGGATCGCAAACTTCTTCTGCACAAGCGTCAACTTCGGGAGATCGACAAGGCACTGAACCAGAAAGGGATGACGGTTGTGCCGCTGAAAGCGTACTTCAAGAGAGGAAATGTCAAGGTGTTGATCGGGTTGGCCAAAGGAAAGAAACAGTACGACAAACGCCAGGACATCCAGGCCAAAGATGTCAAGAGAGAGATGGATCGGAAGATCAAAGGATCCTACAAAGTGAACCTTTGATACCTCCCGACCCGATCCGTTTCTCCTGCTCGTCTTATTCTTCTTCTTCCATCATTGCCTGCAGTCGCTCCATCAACTCCGGATTCTGTTGCAGACTCATGTAGATCGCCTGATACCGATCCACTTCCAGCCCCTGATTTTCAATCTCGCTGGTAATCTCTTCGGAGGCTGCATTTTCAATCTCGACCAGCTTCGGCTCCATCTCCTGAATGGACTCCTCTTCGTCAGCTGACATTTCGACCTGATCTGCCATCTGTGGATTCTGCATGGCCATCATCAGCTGCTGGAATCGTTCAATCGAAATTCCCTCCTCCTCGATCAAGCCTCGCATCTCCATCTGCGCTTCTTCCTGGATGGGGCGGATCGCATCCGATGTTTCGGCAAACGTCAACAGCTCGTCATCGCTGATCTCGTCCGGGCTGGGTGCCTCGGGCTGCTGCGGCTGCATCTGCTGTTGTGGTTGTTGTTGTGGTTGCTGCTGCGGTTGCTGCTGGGGTTGCTGTTGTTGGGCCGTAACAGTAGTTGCCATCAACAAGAGGGCAAAGAGTCCGGCAAACATTGATTGAATCGTCTTCATAAAAGTCGTTGGGTTGGTTGGTGATGATGTATGTATCGTTGATCGTTCTGTCCGTGAACAGTCGTCAGCGGCAAGAGAGAAGACGGGATGAGTTTCAAACACACCGTATCGCCGGATAGCGAGTTCTCCTGCATGGTCCATGGGTCCATGTGAACAGGGATACCCGAATATGGAAATCGCGCTCCCAAACGAACCGTCGAAGAGTCGATGCATGACCGAGTATCCATATGGGCAACGACCCATGACCGGTCGTATTGCCCAAAATCCAAAAAAAGGTGTGGCTACCTGTAAGCCGAATTCTGTCCTCCACAATGTGAAGGGGCAATCATTTGTCTGGGCCGGGGATCACTCCACGACTCTAGCGTTCTACCCGATTGTATCGTGACAGGCGGCACACAATCTGCATGAACTTGCACCCCGTGAGGTTTGCCGGCTCACATTATCGCTAATGTGACGGTGGGCTCTTACCCCGCCATTTCACCCTTACCCCGAGATCCAACGAGATCGGAGCGGTATCTTTTCTGTTGCACTGTCTGTCGTCACCGAAGTGACGCCTTCCGGTTAGGAAGCACGGTGCCTGTCGGTGTTCGGACTTTCCTCACCCGCTCATTCTCTCTCCCGATCATCGGGACTCCGGAGTGAGAATGCACGGGAGCGATTGCCCGGTAGCCACAATCTTCAAAACCCGTCAAATGGGTGAATGGTTCCACCGGATGGCAGGTCGGAGTCGGTCGTCAGACCTTCAACTCCTCTTTTGCCTGCTTGAAAAAGGAGGGGTCAACCACAATTCGGCCGCTGTTCTCGTCAATGATAATCTTATTCTTTCGTCGAACCTCGACCTGTACCTGTGGTGGAAGTGACATTCCGAGAGCGGCTCCCTTCTCCATCGCGACAACCGCGATGCCATTGGTCAACCCGTCCCGAAGACGATTGTAACTCCGCTTGTATCGCTTGTCGAGTTCGTCCATCAGCTTTTCGCGAATCTCCAAGAGCTTGTCCTCTTCGCTTTGCGTCGATTCGACGACACTCTCCAGATTCTCTTTCTTCTCTTTGTGGACGTCCCGGACCTCTTCGAGACGCTTTTCGGTTGTCTCGATCTCCGGGCCCATCTCTTCCTGCCGTTTTTCGATCTCTTCAATACGACGGCGAGACTCTTCGACCAGCTGCTTCTGGGCCTCGATCTCCTTGGTCAGGGCATCATACTCCCGGTTGTTCCGTACTTCGAGCTGCTGCTCTTCGTACTTGCCGATCTTTTCAAGCGACGTCTGGATCTCCAACTCCTTGGCAGATTTCTCTGTCTCCAGATCCTTCGTCTCTTGTTCGAGCTGCTCGAGTCGGACTTCGTACCGGGTGATATCGGTTTCGATATCGAGAACTTCTTCCGGGAGGTCGCCTCGCAGCTGCTTCAGTTCGTCAATACGGCTGTCGATATACTGAAGGTTGGCCAGTTTTTGGAGTACTTCTTCCATGGATTGTTTCGTCTTGTTGGGTTCAGTTCGGTTGTTCCGGTGAGTAGATGCGCACCGGATTGGTTATCACGTCGGTCGCCATCACCTCTATCTGTTCAAATCCTTCACTCAATTCCTTTCAAATCGCCTCTACCACAGGAAATTCACTCTCGTAATGTCCAACATCGAGCAGAAGAAACGATTCCGACTCGGAAAAGTAGTCGTGATAACGGACGTCTGCCGTCACGAATGCATCTGCTCCGGCAGCCATTGCTGCCGCTCGGAGAGAAGATCCGGCTCCACCACAAACGGCAACACTCCGAATCCGATCGGTACTTCCCGCATATCGAATGGCCGGCACATCGAGAGCCTTGCAGACCAGGTGCAGAAACTCCTCTTGGGTAATTCCTTCCTCCGGATAGGTGCCAATGACGCCCATTCCGAAATTATTGGACGGACTCGCCATATCGACCACCTGAAATGAGCCCTGCTTGAGCACGCCTTCGCGTTCCAGAGCATGCTGCATCTCCTCCAGATTGTGTGCATCGATGACCGCTTCGAAGCAGCGGAAACCATCTTTTCGACTGCTCACCGGGAAATAGTGAGCCTCTTCGGCGGAATAGTAGTTGAGCAGCTTGAGCACGGCATCGGCATCTTCCAAACGGGTCGTGAGCGTAAATTTCTTGCTTCCCTTGTGCGTATGTTTCAGAAATCGGAGATGGTCCAGCCCGAGACTGTTGGCCAGAACGAACGAAACGCCGTCAAGTGCCGCGTCCAGATTTGTATGTGCAGAAAAGAGGGCAATGTCGTTTCGGATGAGCTCGAAGAGAATCCGACCCTGTTCCTGGTCGGTAGTTATGCTTCGTATAGGCTGGAAAATGAGTGGGTGATGGGAAACGATCAGTTGACACTTCTTTTGGATCGCTTCCCGGACCACCTCTTCGGTGACATCCAGACAGACCAACACCCGCTCGACCGGGTGTTTCTGATCTCCGACCAGGAGACCGACATTATCGTAATCCATCTTTACTCCGGGTGGTGCCCACTGCTGCATAAAGCTGGTGATATGTCGGACGGTGGTCTTCACTCCTTTAGCCCCTCCAATTGATGTGCTGGTGTGGGAGGCGGTAGTGCAGAGGCGTCTGCCCGATCCTGCCGGTACGGTATCGCATCAAAATCATTTTTCGATTTTTCACAGACATCAAAAATACAATTAATTTAGCATCTGCAAAAACCAATTTTTAAGTTTAGAGCCTGTCACGATACAAGAAATCAAATCACCATCATACGCGAGGCTCCAGACCAGTATGGCCCTTTGTGATTCTCTGCAATCCGTCCGGGAAACGATCCAACAAACCTGCCAACGTACAGGTCGCTCGGTTGACGATGTCCAACTGATTGCCGTTAGCAAAACCCGGCCCGTCGAATCCATCCGGTCGGCTCACGCCTGCGGTCAGATACGCTTCGGTGAAAACCGTGCACGGGAACTCCAGTCCAAAATGGAGGAGCTCGACGACCTCCCCCTGGAGTGGCACTTCATCGGTCCACTGCAGACGAACAAGATCAAGTACATGGCTCCGCGAGTCGATTGGATTCATTCAGTTTACAAAAAGAAATACTTCAAAGAGATCGAGAAGCGGGCCGCTCGTGAAAATCGTGTAATCCAGTCCCTGATCCAGATCAACATCAGTAATGAAGATCAGAAGCAGGGAATCATGCCCGATGAGCTGGCCTCTCTACTCGATTACACGGCCAATCTGAACCATGTACGCGTTCGAGGACTGATGGGCATGGCAAGCCACACCGATGATTACGATCGCATCCGACGCCAGTTTATCCTCCTTCGGGAAACACTCGAGTCGCATCTGCGTATGAAAGGGGGATCCAATGTACTGGATCACTTGTCCATGGGAATGAGCCACGACTTGGAAATTGCAATAGAAGAGGGAGCCACCATGGTTCGCATCGGGTCGGCCATTTTTGGCGAACGCGACTGAGCCCGGACTCTTCCAAGTGACAAACTTTTTGTACCTTCGGATGAACCGGTTCGGCCCGACCACCGACCCGGTTAAAACCAGCTGCCCGACATGAAACGAAGAGGAATGCGATGAAATTGACCGCCCTGGAAATCAAGCAACAGACTTTTGACAAGGCGATCCGCGGATACGATCCAGCCGAAGTACAAGCCTTTCTCTCGCTCGTCTCCAACGAATGGGAGCACCTGGTCACTCTGCAGAGCGAACTTGAAAAGCAGATAGCCGCCCTCAAAGAGAAGCTGAAACACTATGAACGAGTCGAGTCGGCCCTGCATGAAACCCTGCAGACCGCCAAAGATTCGGCCGATCAGAAGCTGAGTGGCGCCCGTCAGGAGTCCAGAAATATTCTGCAGAAAGCGGAACTGGAAGCCGAAGAGATCATTCGAGAGGCGTATGACCAGCGACGAGAAGTCCGACAAGACATGATTCGTCTGCTGGATCGCCGAAAAGAGTTAATCGCATCGTTTCGATCCTATCTGCAAAATGCACAGGAAACGCTTGGTCAGTTCTCTGAAGAGACAGATGCCGTCGTGCCTCCGGTTGCAGACGAGCGTCGAAAACCAACGTCGAATGAGCCGAAAGATGAGCCTTCTGCGGATGCGCAAGAGGAGGAGGCGGTCGAGACTCCGTCACCGGTCAAGCGATCGGACGAATCCAACGAGAACAGCACGTCGTCACCGTCCGAAGAATCGACGAACGAGCCAGGATCTCCTTTTTCCACCGATAAAGGAGATGACGAAGCCGAAACGTTGCCAAACAAGAAGTCGAAAAAGAGCGGCCAGGACGACCCGCTCGACAACATTCTGGACCAGATCGATTGACCTGTATCCTCTACACCGGCCTCTCTTTTTTCTCTGAAAATTCCGTACCTTTGAGGCCACAGGCAGCGCGTGTCTCATACGCGGACCTGCAACCGGAATTCAAGTCACACAACCCATGAGCTTGGACGGATTTGGCGATGAGTTCTCCTGGAATGAAGATCAATGGGATGCTCATCTCGAAGAGATCGAACAGAAGAGCGAACAACTCCGGAACTTCATTACATCCGATCCTTCCGGTGTCGAGCCGAGATGGATTACGCTTCTCCGAGAAAATCTGGATGAAGACGAAGCCGTAGACGCCTTTATCGAAGAGGAACTGCTTCTCGACGAAGCCTACTTCCCGGAAGAAGAGGATGATTGGGACGACGAAGAGATGGACGAAGACGACTTGTTCCTTTTCGATGATGACCCGCTTCTGGACGAAGACGAAGAAGATTTTGATGAAGGCGAGGAGTGGAAGTTCCTTAGCGAAGAGTTCACGTTTACCAACTACGGGTCGCTGGAGAATCTTCAAGTTTACCGGACCGCAAGAAAACTGGCCGTCGACACTCTCAAATGGGCCGAGTCGGTTGCACCCGCCTATCACAACAAAGCGTATCACGACTTTATCGGTCAGATCCTGAAAATAAGCGCCAAGCTTGCCGGAGGGTATTCGTTTGACTACGAGCAGGACTATCTGGGAGGAAATATCGCCTACAACAAGCGGGGCCTCCACTGTGCCAATTCCGCGCTTCAGTTGCTGCAGATCCAGAAGAGTTCTCCCTACATGAACCCGGTACTCTACAACCGCCTCCACAGCCGACTCTTCGAACTCCGGAACGAAATTGGCATCTACATCCAGGAACTTCGCGACCGGTTCAATACCGGCATCGAGTAGACTCCAAATAGAAGAAGCGACCCACTCACGCAGGTCGCTTCTTCTATTATTGAATGGATGGGAAGCTTGCAAACATGGCAAGCACGGTCACTACCGAGCTCACTCGTCGCTATCCCCTTTCTCTTCTTCGGATCCTTTCTTCGCGGACCCTGAACCGGTGATCGCTTCGGCAGCAGATTTCACCCATTCGGCGGATTGAGTCGCGCCAATCGTTCCCTGACCGGATCCGGTAAACGCGCTGAGCAGATCGATCGGGAACGGAAGGATGGCAAACGTTGCATTCTCCTCGCTGATCTCGGACATCGTCTGCAGGTAACGTAGCTGCAGAGCGGTCGGCGTCTTCTCGATCATCTTCCCGGCTTCGACCAGTTTGGTCGCTGCCTGAAACTCCCCTTCGGCGCTGATGATTTTCGCGCGTCGATCCCGTTCGGTCTCGGCTTGCCGCGCCATGGCACGTTTCATGCTCTCGGGCAGAATCACATCCCGAACCTCGACCGACACCACCTTGATCCCCCACGGATCGGTGTGGGTATCGATGGTTGTCTGAATTTTTTTGTTGATCGCATCACGTTCGGCCAGAAGTTCGTCCAGCTCTACCTGACCTACAATGCTCCGAAGCGTCGTCTGCGCCAACATGGAGGTTGCCGCGATGTAGCGCTCGACCTGGATGACCGCCTTCTCTGCATCGACAACGCGGAAGAAGGTAATTGCATCGACCTGTACGGTCACGTTGTCCTTCGTAATCGCTTCCTGTCGATCCACATTGATCGTCAGAACCCGAAGATCTACCCGCTCGATCTTGTCAATGAAGGGGATCAGGATGATCAAGCCCGGCCCTTTGGTCATGTGAAACTTTCCGAGTCGAAAGACCACTCCCCGTTCATACTCCCGGAGGATCTTGAACATCTGTGGTAGAAAGATCGACAGAAAGACAAATAGGGTAACCACCCATACCATCATGTTGGTCAGTGCACCTGCATCACTCATAAGACTCCTCTTGTTGTTCGGTTATGCGTTGGTAGAAACCGGTTCGACCGTCACCGTCAAACCTTCAAATGAAACGATTCGTGCTCGTGCACCCTCGGGAACCTCCTCCTTTGAAAGGGCATTCCAGTACTCTCCGGAGACGAGTACCCGCCCGCCATCCGGGCCGGTCGTCTCGATCACCTTCACCTCTTTCCCGATCAGCGACTCCAGTCCGCTTTGAGGCTCGTTCAGCTGCGCTTTAATTCCACTGGTCACTATCCAGGCAAAGAAAAGGACCGTCATCAGGGTTGCGGGTATGAGCCAGTAATAGGACAATTGCATCTCCTGCGGTAAATCCTGAAAAAGCATGAGTGCTCCCAGAAAAAACGAGACCGCTCCTCCGGTTAACAAAATTCCGAACGTTGGTGTGAATGCTTCCAGCACAAAGAGGGCGATGGCCAACCCCATCAGCAGAAAACCGGCAACATTGATCGGCATGGCTGCCACACCGTAGAGTAGCAAAATAAGGGCAATCACACCAGCCACTCCCGGAACAATCGCGCCCGGATTGGTCACTTCTCCCAGAATGCCGTAAATGGAGATCATCGTTAAAATGAGCATCACCTCCGGGCGGAGAATAAAACTGAAAAACGTCTCGGCCAGGTTGGGCTCAATCCGTTGAATTTCTGCTCCGGAGGTGCGGATCACCTCTCCTTCCAGCGTCCGGCCATCCAGTGAATCGAGAAGGGCACTCAAATCGGGAGCGATCAGGTCGATCACACCCAGCTCCAGCGCCTCACTGCTGGTCGCCGCCTCCCCCTCACGTACAGCCGACCGGGCCCACTCGGCATTTCGGTCCCGCTCATCGGCAATACTCTGGATGTAACTCTCGGAGAATTCGAACAGCTTTTTCTGCATCACGGTATCCACTTCGCCACCCCCCATTGATACCGGAGAGGCGGCCCCGATGGTCGTCGCCGGTGCCATGGCCGCAACGTGAGACGCGAGTGTAATAAACGCACCCGCACTACCGGCGCTTGCACCTTCCGGGGAGACGTAGACGACAATCGGCAACGTGGAAGCGAGCATCACCTGAACAATTTCTTGCGTCGACGAGAGCAGGCCGCCCGGTGTATCCATCTCCATGATAAGCAGCTGATCCCCGCGACTGCGAGCCAGTTCGAGCGAGCGATTCAGATAGTTCGTCGTGGTGGGCCCGATTGTACCCGTCACCCTTATCACACTGATGCCCGACAATTCATCGCCTGATTGAGACTCCGCCAACGTCGAATCGCGTCCGTCATCGGACGTCTGTGCAGGGAGTAGCTGTACACTCCCAAGGGC
>JBNJFK010000003.1:0-29866 GCA_051746765.1 Bacteroidota bacterium | reverse complement strand
GGACAGACCGGAGATGGCATGGCCCGAGGTACAACCACCGGCATAGCGTGCTCCGAACCCGACCATGAATCCTCCCAATACCAGGATGATCCAACCGGTCGGTGTAGCGAGTGTACTCCACTGAAAAAGTTCTGCCGGAACAAACCCGTCGAACTGCGTAATCCCAAGAGCACGCAGATCTTCAATGGTGGATCCGGCCAATGCAATCGGCTCTGGATTCGCGAAAAGAGACCCTCCCAGGTATCCACCCAGAACGGTCCCGACCATAAACGTCAGATTCCAGCCTCCGCTCTTTCTCCAATCATATTGGAAGAACTCTATACCGGCCGGATCACAGCTCGCACAGATGTGGCGAAGATTGGCCGAAACGCCAAACATCTTGCCACCCACAATCAGGAGAAGCGGGACCGTAAGCCCGATCAGCGGACCGGCAATGTACCAGGGCCAGGGTTGGGTCAGTATGTCAATCATCTCTACTTGGGTTTGTTTCGATTGTCTGGAGCCAATATATCCATGATGTCCTTACTTGTCAATACAAGTATTGATAATTAAAATCTATCGGCCTATTATGAAGGTAGTCAGAATCAGAAATGAAAACTCAAAATGCCATGAAATTGAAACGAGGCATCCCGATGCATAGCCAGATCAGCCAGTGGCTTCGTCAACGAATTGATGACGGTACATTTCAGCCGGATCAGAAGCTTCCGTCGGAAAACCAGATGGCCCGACAGTTCGATGTCAGTCGCGTGACCATTCGTCGTGCACTGCAGTCACTGGAGAGCGAATCCATCATCTATCGTTGTCAGGGCCTTGGATCGTTTGTCAGTGACCAACGCGCCCCCCACCAACTCGTTCGGCTCACCGACTTCCATGAAGACATGACACGAGCGGGACTTTCTGCCTCCACCTCACTGGTTCGATTCCAGACCGTCGAAGCGCCCGATTGGATTCTGCCCAGCCTGCAAATGGAACCCGGCACCAACGTAATCCAGATCGACAGACTTCGGCTCGGCGATGGTCAGGCGATTGCGTTCGATAGTACGTGGTTGCCCATGATGTATGGACAACTTTTGGATCCGGGTGAACTGGAAACACGCACAATCTATCACATTCTCGAAAAAAAATTTGAAATCCCCATTCTTCGCGGATCGTATCTCATCTCTGCAGATGCCGCCTCTAATGAGATGGCCCGACATCTGAATATCGAACCCGGAACGCCTCTTCTGTTGATGGACCGGACATCTTATACACTGGGTGAAAAGTCGGTCTATTTTCAACGTCGGTATTACCGGAGCGACCGGGTGGCCTACGAAATGGTCCTGGAGAGGGACCCGGAAGAGACCGATGGAGAGATGCCGTTCAAAGAATTCAACCCGGTCTTTCGAAGCGATCGAACCGCAAGTTGAAATTCCCACTCGCCGATTGAATTTGTACATTGACAGCTGGTACACCAGATTCATGAGACATATGTCCCCATACGATGCCCGACCAACCATTGGAAATTTCCGTCGTCCAGTTTGAACACCGAGCAGAAGAGAAGACCTACAATCTCTCCATAATCAAGCAGATGGCATCGGATGCCGCCGCTGACGGATCGGATGTCATTGCCTTTCACGAGTGTTGCATCCCCGGTTACAGCCACGCCCGGCATCTCGACTTCGCTCAATTGGTCCGACAGGCCGAATCGATTCCGGAAGGTCCCTCGATTCAGCGCCTCATGGAGATCTCTCGAGACACCGGTGTTGCGATTCTGGCCGGACTCTTTGAACGGGACGACCAGGGTCGGGTATACAACAGCTATGTCTGTGTAGACGGGATGGATCTGAAAGCAGTCTATCGTAAACTGCACCCGTTCATTCACCCCGAATTAACCGCCGGCGACCGTTATGTCACTTTCGAGCTTCGCGGGTGGACCTGTGGAATTCTGATCTGTTATGACAACAACATCATTGAAAACGTGCGAGCTACCAATTTGCTGGGAGCCGATATCCTTTTTATGCCTCACGTAACCATGTGTACACCTTCGACCCGACCAGGTGCCGGTTTTGTGGATCCGGAACTATGGGAGAACCGGCACAACGACCCGACCTCCCTTCGAGCCGAATTCGATGGCCTGAAGGGACGCGCATGGCTTATGAAGTGGCTACCGGCCCGCGCGTATGACAACGCTGCCTATGTTGTCTTCTCCAACCCGATTGGGATGGACGGAGATCAACTCAAAAATGGATGTTCAATGATTATCGATCCGTTTGGCGACATCATAGCCGAATGTCGATCACTTGGAGATGGTCGCGTAAGCGCACGAGCAACTCATCAGAAATTGACAGACGCCGGTGGCTTTCGTTACAAAAATGCGCGTCGACCCGAGCTCTACCAGTCTATTCTGAACCAGAATCACCAATCCAAACAGCAGGTATCCTGGCTTCAAATTGGCACGGATGAACGATGAAACCGGAAAAGCGGTTCCCGACATTATGTATATTCTTCCCTCAAACCCTGACTCAATTTCATTTGCCATGCACCGACAACAACTTCTACGGATAGTCCAATCTGCACTCCTCGTGACCACTTTGATGCTCCTCCCAACCCTTTTGTTGGGTCAACAAAACCCGGAAACAGTTCAGCTCGAAGAGGGAGACGCTGCCCCTCATTTTGCATCGGAAACCGCAAATGGTGAATCCTGGGATTCCCGTGAGCAGTACGGGGATGGATGGGTCGTCGTATACTTCTACCCTGCAGCGCTGACGGGAGGCTGCACAGCTCAAGCATGCAGTTTTCGTGACAATCGAACACAACTGACCGAGATGGGTGCCGAAGTGGTCGGAATCAGTGGTGATCGCCAGGAAAACCTGCGAATCTTCCAACGACTGAATAATCTGAATTTCCCGCTCATTTCGGATCGTGACGGATCCATTGCGCGTGCATTCGGCGTCGAAACCCGGGACGGCGGTACAATCTCACGGGAAGTAGATGGTGAGACTGTCGAACTTACACGGGATGTAACAACTGCCCGATGGACCTTCATCGTTGACCCGAGCGGAACCGTGGTCTACAAGGACACAGAAGTGGATGCAGCCGGCGATAGTGAGCGTGTACTGGCCGCTCTTGAACGACTGCAACGCGAAAACTCCTGACTCTCTGATGTCACACTAGCCAAGCGGACCTCCGGATTCCGCTGCGTCCCCGGAGGGATCGTCCCGTTCAACAGATAACAGGAACGTGGCGAGAATGGCCAGAATCATTCCGGTCAGCGGAACCGGATGGGGCCAGACCGAATAGATGGCCAGCGAAAGGATAATCGTGATGACCGGAGCTACGGCATTGCAGAGCGGGGAAACAATCATCGCCTTACCGTAACGAAAAGCATAGACCAAAAAGAGCGCTCCGACTGCATTGAGTGACTGAATCAACGCGGCCGCACCCGGACCGGAAAATCCCCAATGGATCGGTTCACTCCAGTCGGTCATCATCCACGCGACCGGTGCCATCAATATGGCCGAGAGCATCATGTAAAAGAAGATATTCTCTGCCTGCATGGTTTCGTTGGCAAACTTGATAATAAACGATTGTACACCCCACGCAATAAAGACCAAGAGAGCCGGTAGCAACCAGAGCCCACCCTCGATTCCTCCATCTCCTTCCGGTGGACTCCAGGAGAGTAGCGGAATGGCAATCATGGCGGCCAGTATCCCGATCCATCCAAGACGATGTGTACGCTCACCCAAAAAGAAGAATGCCAGAAGTACCGTGACCACGGGTGACAGCGAGATCAATGGATAGACAAGGTAAGCCGGAGCGATCGAAAGCGTCTGGAACAGGATGAGCTGACCTCCGGCTCCCAACAAACCTACAGACATCCCCAAAAAGATGGATCGGCGAGATCGGTCCAACTTCCAGTCAATCAGTTTGAGTGCCACGAGTGCAGGTGGAATCATGGTAAGGGACCAAACCACATAACTGAGTGTCGCTGGAAAACCTGCCCGTTCGGGAATTTCGATCAGTGCACCCCAAACACCCCAAAACAGAGTCGTAATCAATGCAAAAAACAGCCACAGCTTGGACGACGATCTACCTGAACTCATAAAATCTCCGATTGAAGAGTTATTCCTGTTGATTTAAATACTCCACTACATCTCGTAACTCATCCCGGGTCAACACATCTTCCATCGATGGCATGCTTGAGATCCCGTACTCCTTTGAGACAATCTCTTCGGATGGAACTTCAACCTCTTCACCATCCCGTTGCAAAATCCAGTACCGATCCGTGACATCGGAAAGAAATCCTTGGACCTCCGAGCCGTCTTCCAGGGTTAACGTTACGGTGCCATATCCGGGTGACAGCGTGGCTCCCGGATCCACCAGAGCCTCCAGGAGTCCGTATCGATTCATTCTCGAGCCCACTCCTTCCAGGTCCGGACCCGCTCCACCACCATCCGTGTGGCAGCGGTAACACTGTGCATCCTGATGATTGGCGATCACCCGACCCCCACGATCGGCACGTCCGCCATGGAGAGCCCAACGGTACCGGTCGGTTTTCGATTCACCACGCTGGAGAAGGGTCTGCACTCGCTCCATTCGTTCTATATCCGAATCTGATTCAATGGCTTCCACCAGGTCCAGCTCCAGTTCTTGCGGCCACTCCTCTTCTTCCCACCTCGCAAGCCACCGATTCAATCGGTCAGATGCCTCGGAACCATCCAGGGTACCCGTGAGTCGAACCGCTGCCTGCTGCTCCCGTAACGTACCCTCCCGAACCATTCGATCCAAAAGCTCTACACGTGCTTCCGGTTCCAGCTCCAGTCGGGGCAACTGTTCCAATGCCGCCATACGAACCTCGGAATCCGGATCCGCCAGGGCCAGAGACAGAGCTGCTTCCAACTCCTCACTGTCTATCATCGCCAACGTTTGCAGTGCACGAAGCCGCACCGACGCTTCCGGATCTGATTGAAGGAGCTGAAAAATCCGATCGCTCGACAGCTCTATAGACAACGTGCCGATCGCCAGGAGCGCGTTTTCACGTACTTGTATCGATTGGTTCTCGCCAAGAAGTGACTCCACGACCTCTTTGAGTGCGGTGGTTGCAGCAACTTCACGTTCGTGATCCGGAATTCCGCGATATCGCCCTGTGACCCGATCCAGATCCGACCCCTCTACCCAGTAGGCCAACACCTCCAATACTTCGGCGCGCAACACGGGATCTCTTGATGAATCGGCAGCAAACTGTGCCAATCGCTCAGCACCTGTTTCATCTCCAAGATAAAAGCTTGCATTGATGGCCCGACGGAGCAGGGGCTCATCATCGGAGTTGCTCTCCAGCATCGACGAGAGTGGTTCGAGCCCGTTCTGAATCTGCGTCTCATCATTAATCGCACGTGCTGCATCGCGCACCAATGCAGGGTCTTCATCCTGTAGAAAACGAATGACCCCCGGATGATTCAACCGGCGAAGAGCCACCAGTGCAGCTGCCCGGACCGATCTGGACGGATCTCCGGAAAGTTCGACAAGGGGGTCCGGATCACCGATTCTGGCCAGTGCAATCGCTGCCGCACGTTCCAGATAGATCTCCTCGTCACCATGGTTTCGTACGACATCCACAATCCCTTCAATGGATCCGCGATCACCCAATCTGCCGAGGGCCTCCACGGCATAGAGCAACACCCGCGGGTTGGACTCGCTGAGCTTTTCACGAAGTGACTCGACCGCTTCTTCAGATTCCACCTCACCCAATGTTTTGGCCACCTGGGCACGCAACTCGGCCGAATCATGATTCAGTAGTGGCAACAAACGATCGGTTACGTCCTCGCCATACTGCCGACCCCGCTGCCCGATACCCCATACGGCATGAATACCGGAAAGCAGATCGTCCGACTCCTCTGCTACCCTTTGCAAACGGTCCAACTCCCCGCGTTTGACCAGTTCTTGTTGCGCCTTCTGCCGAATGCGCCGATCCGGATGTCCGATTCGCACTTCCAGCTCTTCCGGTTGCCAGGTCGATTCGTCACTTCGAATCATCTGCTCCACCTCGTCCCGGACTTGATCGTCTCGCTCAAGCGTATCAAATCGCCAAATTCTACCGGTCCCCTTTGTAACCCAACCTGAAATCCAGTCTCCGCTGTAGAGTGCACCGTCCGGCCCGAAATCGAGAGTGGTCGAAAGTATTCCCCGCATAACCGTAACGGTTGTATCGCGCTTGAAGGTTGCACCGTTCGGACGAAGTCTGAACGCCTGAATACCCGACTGAGTAGTGGAGCCGACAAACGAAGAGGCAAAAAAAGTATCTCTCCACTCCTCACCTAATGCCGTTCCCGGATTATATACCAACCCGGCAGGTCCACGATATCCAGGTTCGATCGACGGAAGGATGTGACTCGCCTGCCCGTCGAATGATTGTCGATAATATCCCTCCTCGACCCACGGGTTGTAATCGTTGTTCTTCTCGTCCGAATATTTGCCCATCTGCCAGTAGATACGCCAGCCGCTATCCGATCCATCGATCAGATGGACGAGTCGATCCACATCTCCCGTCGGACCATTGTTGTCGACAGCGATCAGATTTCCATGTGCATCAAAATCGAATTCATGCACATTGCGCAAGCCCCGGGCGACCACTTCGAAGTTGGAACCGTCCGGATCCATCCTGAAGATGGACCCCTCGTTAGGAACCTCCCAGAGATTTCCCTCTCGATCTTCGACATGGAGTCCCACATCTCCAATGGCTACATAGAGTCGGCCGTCCGGGCCCAATTTGAAACCGGACATGCCGTGACCCGAATAGCCGTAATGAACTCCGAATCCATAGAGAAGGGACGTAGCCGCACCCAATGTCCCGTCTTCTTCTTCCTCCGAGACCCTCAGAATGTTGGGAATCCTCGCAAGAAAGAGCTCTCCGTCATGCATGAATGCCGATCCCGTAATTTCAGTTACTTCGCTGTAGTTGTCCCAATCCAGAACATGGGATCGATCGGCAATTCCGTCTCCGTCACGGTCTTCGACCCGATATACCGGATCCTGTTCGATGGTCATGTCTCTCCAGTCATGGACGCCGTTGCCGTCGAAATCCTGAAGCCACTCATGTTCATCGGACGCATCCGGAGTCAACGTTTCCCGGAGAAATTCTTGGCGATCGCCAACAGTCGTCCATGAGAGATTTTCGTGAAACCACTGACTCACGGCTCCAGCGTCTGGAGCACTGGTGCGTCTCCGGTTCGTCGATGCAACCCACACTCTTCCCCGATCATCGAACCGGATCCCGGCAGGATCTCCAATCAAAGACTCCGATGCCCAAAGTGACGCTTCAAGTCCGTCTGCCAACGTGAGAGTGACATCCGATTCGATCGAATCTGCCTCCTCAACGGCTTTCCCGGCATCCAGGGATCTCTCTTCCGCAGGAAGTGCCGGAATGGAACCCGAATCGGCAGGTTTACACTGATTCAGGAACAGAAGGCATACGATCATCAGAACTGCAATTCGATAAATTGATACAGTTGCGAGATCAACGGTCTGGGAGAACGGTGATAAATTGGACAGAACGAACTTCATAAAGAGATGAATCCTCAAAAAAATGAATTTAAGTGCTGTTCGATCGGCAATACATCTCCCAACCCAGCCAGCTCCGGGACAGGTGAATCTTCTTGTCCGGATGGATACAACAGCAAGAGTATACGAATGCAAGCCAAAAAAATCTCCCTGCCCGGAACCTCCTTAAAGGTTCGCCATCTTCTAGTCGTCCAGCTGGAACGACCGGTAGAATGGAAACGTTAACGGCAGAAACAGTTCAATTCATAACTACACTAAGAGAGAAGACCATGTCCTACCACTTTAGCAAAACTTTGGATCTAACGTTTGAAGAAGCCATCGATGCCGTAACTAACACCCTTAAGGAACATGGATTCGGTGTACTTACTGAGATTGATATCCAGGCAACCCTGAAAAAAAAGTTGGATGTCGATTTTCGAAAATATCGGATTCTGGGCGCCTGTAATCCGCCGAATGCCTATAAAGCACTGCAGGCAGAACCCCATATCGGACTCATGCTCCCCTGCAATGTCATCGTTCAGGAACATGAAGATGGAACCGTTGAAGTCTCCGGAGTAGATCCGATTGCCTCCATGCAGGCGATTGAGAATAACAAACTCGGCGAGGTCGCCACGACCGTTCGATCCATGATGAAGGAGGCCATTGAGGCCATCTGAAGAATCGACCTTGGGATGGCCGGGCGGTCCTGTTTATTCGGGGCCGTCAGCCGTCACCAAACATTCACAATCCGGGCGCGGTTCATTTCCCAGACGGATACGTTCGGTTTGGGGCTCCTCCGGCGGGTATGCTGCGGGATATCGATCCAAATCTACATCCAGTATCTGCCCTTCCGCTTCCAGTGCCGCTTGAAGTCTGCTGTAGGCGAGATCGTGGATCGCCTGACCACTGTCGATCGAAAGCGAAGCGGCAACGGCCGCCGACTGACCCAGCATCATGAAAACCGGCTCCATTCGTATGGAACCGAAAGAAATATGGGACGAAGAGATGGCCGAACTCACCAACAAGTTGCTGCATTCGTTTCGTTTTGGAAGCAGCGCCCGGTACGAGATCGGATACGGTCCCCTGGGGGATACTTCAATATTCCCTTCATTCTGCACACAGCCCATATCGGTCACATATCGCTGGACGTTGTGAGAATCCATCTGATACGATCCGAGCCCGACCGGATCTTCCGGCAAGCGAAGTCGACGACAGTCATTCTCCGTCATCACATACTCTCCGATTAAACGTCTCGCCTCACGTACATAGATTTGCGATGGCCACCCGTCATTGTCAGTAAATTCGTCGGCGGCCAAACCCCACCGGGCGACTTCGGAGCGTATCGGGTCCGGTATGCGCTCGTGATTGGCCAACGTCCACATCAACCCCCGTTGATGGTGCTCCTGAAGCTCCAAAATCTCTTCACGTCGAGCATAGGATCCGTCCGGATAGTCGTAATTGACACCAATCATGTTGGTACTGAACCCCCACCGATTGTTTGTGTCCGTTTTCCGGTTGGGCATGTCGCCGGGAAGCCAGGGAATCCGGTTTTCACCCGCTTCGTAATTTCGAAACATCAGTTCGTAGTCGATTTCCTGGTATCCATCCGGCTTTTCGAATGGGATCTGGTTTTCGGGAACATCACTCAAACAGAGTCGATAGCAGTAGGCCTGAACCCGGTGGTCTCCTTCCCCGTCGACCCCGGGATCTTCCCCGTGAACCCCCGGAAGAAGTCCGCTGGAAGGATCTCCGGGTTCCTGGTATGGATCTACAAACCCGGGAAAAATGTGGTTCCGAGTGACCACCGTCTGCACACCATTCAAGGTTTCATCGTAGGTATCGTTGGATTCTCGTCCCACATGATAACTGGCTCCGGCCATTGCCAACAGGTCCCCTTCGTAGGTTGCGTCGATAAAGATGGATCCCCGATACCGATTTCCAGCTTCCGTAAGAATCGAGACGATTCGATCTCTTCGCTTCTCGACCCCTTGTGAATCGAGTCGCAACCGATCCTGCATTACCAGCTCGACACCGGCTTCCTCCAGCATGGTGTGATAGATCTCCAATGCGACCGAAGGCTCGAAACCAAACATCCCGTCGCTGTCCGGAGGAAAAAGTGTCGGCTCCTTCTCTGCGTACGCCTCCGGGGTTTCATGAACCCACCGATCCTGCGACGCGTAGGTTTCGCGAACCCGGCTGTAGAACTCCAACGAAGCCCCGCCGATGGCGCCTTCGATTCCGATGTCGGTTCGGCCCAGCCCACCGGTTGTCAACCCTCCCAGATGAGAAGTTGGCTCTATCAGGAGGACCGATTTTCCCTGACGAGCTGCTGTTACAGCGGCAATCACCCCTCCCGATGTCCCACCGTAGACGATGATGTCGTATTGATGACTTGCGCGTTCACCCCGACAAGAGATCAGGGAAGCCGGGAGAAGCAGGCCTCCACTGATGGCAACGGCGCCTCGAAGAAATTTACGTCGGTTCATACAGAATTGAATTTGATTGTTTAATACTCTCCTTCCCGGAAAGGCCTTGAAGCGGCGTCAGCGATCCACTACGGATTCAACTCGGGTGGATGCATGCGTCGAACGCCCTCCTCCATCAGGAAGTAGTCAAAGAAATCCACCAAAATTTGGTTGGAATCTTCATTGGGAGAGTGGTCCGGACGATTACTCATTCCGACACGGCCCTCGTAGCCCAACAATCGATTGATCGCGATTGTGTGGTTCAGAGCCACCCACCGGTCCGGTGTATCCGCAGACCCACCGGATACGAGAAACGGACGGGGTGCCATGAGTGCATGCAACTCGGTCAAATCGTGCCCCTGCTCCCGCAATTCCGGGTAGAGACCGTAGGCCGGATTCTCCTCGGTGATGGGACCTCGATCTCTCCAGGGCTTGGGGTGATAACCCAGATACCAAGGTTCCCAATAGTTGTTGTTTAGAACCGACTCGTCAAATACGATTCCGGGGTCGGACCAGGCAGCTGCCGCAAAACCGTCAAACAGAGTGGAAGCGAACATGGCCCATTTCCCACCATAAGAGTGTCCAGTAATACCGATACGAGTGGAATCCACTTCCGGTCGATTGGCCAAAAGGTGCCATCCAGTGACTGCAGCATAGGCGAGCATGGACAGTGGTTCTACCTGGGTATTTGCGATATCGGGATGGTAGATTGTATACGTTTCGTTCTCCGTTCCCTCCGTCGTGCCGATAGAGAGCGTCACAAACCCGCGCTCTGCCAGCTGCAGGGCAAAGTCCCGGTGCGGACTTTGCCCCAAACCAATGGCTGTTTCCGGCTCGTAATATCCGACGATCACAGCCGGCTTCGGCTCCTCTCCCTCGGGAATCAATAAATACCCTTCCGTCTCTTCATACGGTGTCCATCCAAAACGGATTCGGAGCAATTCCATTCCTTCCAGCTGTTCACGACCCAGGATTTCTACTTCCGGATCGGTGATCAACTCCGGCCAGGCCCCCATCATTCGATGCCATGTGGAACGAATCTCCTCTCGGCGCTCCTGCCAATCTGCAGCCGTCTCGACACGCTGTCCATCCTCAAACTCCAGTAGGTCGGGGTAATCACCGAACTCCCCTGCAAACGTATCTGGGGGTTCGAAATAGGGTTCCAATTCGCTCCAAAGCTCCTGTCCCCGCTCGCTCATGGGAACCGGCTCTCCCGGATTACTGCAAGAAATCATTGCCACTGCAACCAAACCGATGAAGAATCGACAGAGATTTCGTTTTCTGTTGCGTTTCATGAGAGTTAATTCGATTCCCGTTTCTTCAGAGAATACTTCTTTCTCTCTCTGTCTGCAACCCGACTCTTCGGCCAGACAAGGAGTTCGACCAACGCGGGGAGCTGGGATCCAGCGTGGCATGGTGCCGTTGAATTGATTATTCTGATGGAGTATACAATGGACACCCCAAACGTCAGAGGCCCCGTGAATCAATCCACATTCCGAGCAGAAACACCATCTACCCGAGCCTGGCCAGGCCTTGGAATGGTATGGAAAGAACCCTCCGGTTCTCGAATGGAACCAAAGACGTTTCACTGGTCCCTCGAACAGACAGCAGCAGGTGAATTACTTATTTTGGAATCACAAGAGGGAATTGTAGCCGCCAGCTTCACCGAGTCGGCTCGAAACGATCTTGACCTCTGGCAACGGGCTCATCCGGAGAGCAAACTGATCCCTCAGTCCACAACTTGGGTTCCATCCGGTATAGAGAACGAACCTGCATCTTCGACTTCCGTCCCACTCGTAATGAATGGCACGCCGTTCCAGTTGGATGTCTGGCGAACATTGTTGGAGATCCCCTGGGGTGAAACGCGGACCTATGGATGGATCGCCAAACGAATCGGCCGACCCAACGCCTGTCGTGCTGTCGGTTCTGCTGTGGGGAGCAATCCAATTGTACTCCTGGTCCCTTGTCACCGGGTTCTTCCCTCGACCGGACGAGTAGGAAATTATGGAGGGGGACGTCATCGGAAAATAGCCCTGTTAACGTGGGAAGGTCACTCAAAACTCAAGACTGCGGGACATTCATGAGCATTCTCCGAATCATTATTGCGATTCTTCTGCCTCCACTGGGCGTATTTTTGACGGTCGGTATCAAGGGAGCATTCTGGCTCAACATTCTGCTCACACTTCTCGGATTCCTCCCCGGAATTATTCACGCCGTCTGGGTCATTGCCAAGCACGACAGCTGACCAGAATCAGAATTCAGTCAAATTAATTCCAGCCTCTACCTTTCGAAGCTCAACGTAAAAGAAGTACCGCTATCTTCCATTATTTCAAGCTCTCCTCCTAGTTGCTGAGCAAGAATGTGAATTAATTCTATCCCGAGTGAACCACTGCTGTTTTCCCGAATATCTTCTGGTATTCCAATACCGTTATCTTTCACATTTAATGTGACAAGCCCATCTGACTCATGTAATGAAATATGGATGCTACCTTCATCGCTGCCCGGAAATGCGTGTTTAAAAGCGTTTGTCAGTAGTTCACTCAACAACAACCCGCAAGAGATTGCTTGATCCATTTCGAGTTCAATTGGCTGCGTATCATATGAAATTGAAATATGCTTGGAGTCGTCAATAAAACTCGAGGAGATCATTTTTCCCAAGCTTTGCACATACTCGTCGAACTGAAGGTTTGAAAACATGTCCAGCTGATAAAGCTGTTCATGGATCAGCGCCATGCTTTTGATACGTGTTTGGCTATCCTTTAAACTACGGTAGACCTCCTTATGAACGGTAGTCCCTTTCTGTAGTTCAAGAAGACCGGAAATAATGGCCAGATTGTTTTTTACGCGGTGGTGAATTTCGGCGAGCAGAACTTTCTTCTCTTCCAGTCGTTCTTCCAGCTGCCGTTCTACTTCTTTTCGCTGGGATATATCGACAAAAATACCAAAATACTCTACGATCTCATCTTCTAGTTCAACGGGAACTGTTGCAATCAGTACTGGAACTTCAGATCCATCCTTGTGTTTCCGAACCGTTTCATTTTGGAAGGAAACATCTATCCTTGCTTGAGTTCTGATACTATTATCTTCGTCTGGTACTTCATTTGGGGATAATACTTGATCAATATTTTTCCCCTTTATCTCTGATAACGAATAACCAAATATTTTTTTAAAGCTTTTGTTTGTTTCTATAACCGAATAATCCTCAGATAACAGAACTAAACCTGCAGGAGCATTTTCAAACAATTCGCTAAATAGCTTCATGTTTTTCTTGAGAAGCCGGTTCTGTTCATTACGATCGGTGATATCTCGAATAACAGCCTGCACATAATTTTCCCCATAAAGTGGTACATGGATTAAACTTACTTCCGCATCAAAACAGGTACCGTTCTGTCGCTGAAACTGCCACTCAAAAAATTGATTATATCCGTGGAATGCGTTCTTGACTTTTTCAGTACCGGTAGCATCTGATAATATCCCTGAGGGCTGTCGTGAAGGAAAAAAAGAAGACAGTGAATAGTTTTTCAACTCCTTGCAAGAGCATTCAAACAACTCTTCGGCGCGCCTGTTACAATCTATCAATTTTTCTTTTCCAATGATCAATATGGCGTCAAACGAGGTATCAAATAGACGTTTAAATTTTTCCTCACTTCGTTTTAACTCTTTCTCAGTATTGTGACGCTCATATACACGACCCAACTGATGACCAATTGTCGCCATTCTCTCTAACAGAAGAGCATCTTCTTCTAACTTGTTGGAAGAAAAGAATTCCAGTATTCCCACCACTTTTTCTTCGACAAGAATTGGGAAAGCAAAACAAGCTCTGATATTAAGATCAATATCCGGCAGACGTCGAACAAAATCGGGATCCTCATGAGCATTCGTTACCCATTTGGGTCGTCCAGTTTCCATGACCTCACCGACCATTCCTTTACCGGGTGAAAATCGTATACCCATGGTAAAATTTCGGAAACCCTTAAATCTCTCCGGATCTCTTAAATACCAATGATCTGCCGGATAAAATTCTCCGGTACCGTCGTTTGCCGGTTTGTATGCATGACCGACCGGCCAGTCCATAAACTCACAAATCTTTTGAATACTTTTATCCAAAGCTTCATCCATGTCGTGAGCCTCATTTGCGATTTCAGTCAAGCCATGGAGTAGTCTGGTAAATGATTGTTCTCTTTTAATCTTTTCCTGAGCCTCTTGAAAATCAGAGATGTCACGAACCACGGCCAACGTGTGAACAGTACCATTCTCCTTGAGCGGCCCAAGCATAATATCCACCGGCAATTGTGTCCCATCTTTTCGAACGGCCCTCAATTCCAGACCAGCCCCCATAGGTCTTTTATGAGGATTTTCAGAATAACGACGACAATGAATTTTGTGACCTTCTCTCAAATACTCCGGAACAAGGGTTTCAATAGGGCTGCCACAAAGCTCTTCTTTGGAGTACCCCATCATTTTTTCCGCCTCCGGATTGCTATACAATATCACACCCTGTTGGTCGACAATAAAAATCGCATCCGGCGCAGCTTCAAATAAGCGCTTGAAACGCCCTTCACTCGCCTCCAGCATCTCCTCAATACGTATGATCTCACTGACATCTCTCAATACAGAAAGGTGCTGCCCGGGCCTGATATTCGCGATTGCTCTATATTCTGTATAAACGGCTTCCCCGCTTTTTGTTTGCAGCAGGTATTGTCCCTCATCCGTGCCTGTAGAAAGGAAGTCGTTCCACTTTTTATCCTTGTATATCTCCATTGGCTCATAGGTAATATCTCCTACGTTCATACCAAGTAATTCTTCTCTTGAGTACTCCAATATTTTACAAGCCGCTTCATTAACATGAATGAACTCTCCATCATCATCAGCAACTAATATTATATCTTTGAATTTATCAAAAATAGATTTAAATATAGAGTAATCTATTCCATATTTTATATTTTCTGATGAACAATTTTCATCAATTATGCCCAGGTAGACAGGCTCTTTTTCAAACCCGAGTTTCTTTATCGAAATTTCAATTAACGGGCTCCCATCCTCGGGAAGTGACAGTACGAATACGTCATCTGATACTTCTGTTGATGCCAGACTCGAGGCGATAGGATCTGTAATCTCCAAAATCGATCGACCAACAACTTCATTAGCAGAATCAAATCGTTCTTTAAAAGCAGAATTAATTTCAGTCACTTTTTTGTCCTGACCGGATAGTAATAGCATCGGAACGGGATTATTCCGAAACAAAGCTTCCTCGATATTTTGCATAAAAATGATCTATCTACTATGCGATTGGTTCTTTTACCAGTCAATAGAACAAACCGTAAATAGGGGAACACTTATTTTTTTATTACAATAACATCAAACAGAATACCCATATCACAATAAATTCCCAAATTTGGGAATAATCATATAAATGCCCGCCGTGAATGCAAGAGATATTTTTAGCAAACGTTTGCAAGAATTGGAAAATGTACTGGGAATTTCCCCTTCTGATATGGCTGATTTGGGGAAATGCAGTCAATCGACCTATTACCGCTATAGAAAAGGAGAGTCAACACCCGACCTGGAATTCTTGAATAATATTCTTAAAAATGAGAATAATATTAATACTGAGTGGCTCCTGAAAGGGATTCACCCTGTCATCAAAAAAGGCAGGAAGAATATCAAAGGTATAAATGAAAATCCTATTCGATTTTTAAGTCTACCCTATTATACAATGAGTCCTGTTTTGGAAGGGGGGGAAGGTCAGCTGACGATCGAGGAATGGAATAATCCATCCCATACAATTCCCTTTTGTAATACTTTTATAAGTACAATCGTGGAGTCGGGTACAAATAATCTATTGGCTGTTAATGTGAACTGTGATTCAATGAGTCCACTCATCAAACCTGGTAGTATTATAATTGTAAACAGAAATTATATTGATCCCGCAGGAGATGGGATTTTTATTGTACGCTTTGATGATGAAATAAGGATGAAGCTCGTTCAACGTCTTCCATCAAAACGGCTTCAGCTCTCGACGATTAATAAGAATTTCAATCCAATTGAAGTAGGTATAGAAGAAAAAAACTTTGAGATTATTGGGCGAATCGTATGGAGAGGTTCAGCAATCTAATTTTTTGTTTATTTATTGTCATTAACAGTTAAATAATCATCTACTTTTCTAAAATTTTCATTGCCAAGCACGACAGCTGATTTGAGTCAGAATTCGAGAATCAACCCGATGGTTGGCAACACGGACGAATCTGCATACTGATCCACTCGTTCCAAACGCCTCTCTTCTCCTTCATCCACAAGCAGGTAACGTGGTTCCCTTGGCGCTTCCTGTGCGAGAACATTTTGTATCTCCAGGTAGAGATCCATGGAGATCCCCGCACGTGAGAAATCAAATCGACGATCGAGCCGGATATCGGTTGCCCGAAACGGTTCCAGTCGAGACTCTCCCAGTCGGTCGTAGTCAAACACAAAATCCGGATAGGTTGCAAGAGAAGCCGAAGTATCGACCGGTGCGAACGGTGTTTTCCCGATCCAGCGACTTCGAAGACTCATCTCCCATCGCTTTGAAAATTGATACCCCCCCGTAAAGGTTAACAAGTATCGACTGTCCCAGAGAGACGGACGATAGCGGTCCCGATCCAAGCCGGTGAATTGGCTTTGAAACAGTGTGAGTGCCAAAATCCCGTAGAAATCCGTTGCCATCTTCTGTTGGGCAAGAAACTCGACCCCCCACGTGCGCCCCTTCCCCGAGGACCGAATCGATTCATTTCCGAGCACTTCGAAGCCACCTCCTTTGTTGGCAAGGGAGACTTCATCCTCCAGCGACACCGGCATCTGTCGGTACCGTTTGTAAAACGCCTCGACAGAGAGTTTGATGCTGGATCTCGGATACGTAGCCAACCCGGCCGTGACATGATCTGCAATCTGGTAGTCTGCCTCTCGATTTACATAACCATCATTGGTCCGATACCCCAATAGTGTAAAGGGGGGAAGTTTGGTATATCGACCCACGGAAGCGGAGGCGATCCAGCTCTCCTTCTGGTTCAAGTTCCAAGAGAATCCTATCCGTGGAGAGAGTGTTTGATCAAGTCGATGTCCCGAATCCGTGAAGGTATTACCGTCGGTACGCAACCCAAAGGTCCAGCCAATCGGACTCCCTTCAGGCTCCAACGAAAACTGACCGTAGAGTCCGTAACTCCAGAACGGCAGACGATTCTCGAACTCCGTCCCTCGATTGAGATCCGAAAAATTGTTCCGGTAGTCATTGGATCGGATCATGCTTCCGGCCGAAAGCGTCCAATCCGAACCCAAGCGCTTGAATCCGGTGCGCAGTGTTCGACGCTGCTCGTCGGATCGATTTTCCAGAAAGAGTTGCTCCTGCACCCGGTTGTCACGAAATCGTCGAAAATCGTTTGAAAAATGGCTCACGGCAAGGTGCGTCTGCCAATATCCGTTCACACCACTCATGGGTCGTCGCCATCCGATCCCTCCTGTATGCGACTGTTGACCAATCACCGGTACCTGTTCCAGGACCGCTTCCTGATCAGGGTCTGGTGACGAGGGGATGTTGATTCGAAAATCGTCGATCGACCCGACTCCAGTCAGGTAGATCTCGTCTCCCCGATCCGTTCGGTGTGAAATTTTGTATTGGTAATCCCAATAGTCCGGAAGAAACGGCAAACCGATCAAATCAAAGAGCAGTTGAAGATAGGAACGCCGAACCGAAAGCAGGTAGGTCGTATTCGCAGCCGGTTTCTCTCCCTGAAAGAGTGGGCCTTCGGTGGTGACAGCTGCCTCGCTCGCACCGACTCGAAATTGAGTTCGTCGTTTTCGATCATCTCCACGGCGCTGATCAAACTGCAAGACACCGGAAAGAGCATCACCGTATTCTGCAGGAAACGAACTGGTACTGATGTCCACTCCTTCAAAGAAGGTTACATTCAATAATCCGGCAGGACCGCCTGCACTTCCCTGCGTAGAGAAGTGATTGATGGTCGGAATTTCGATCCCGTCCAGAAAGTAGACATTCTCGTTCGGTGAACCGCCCCGGATAATCACATCGTTTCGAAAACCGGTCACCGATCCCGAGATCCCGGGAAGAGACTGTGCTACCTTGGCGATGTCACTATTTCCGGCCGGATAGGTTGCAATCTCGCTTCGGGAGAGAGATCGATAGGAGATTGGCTGTTCCGGGGAGCTTCGGAACGGGTCTGCATAGGTAACCACCACCTCCTCAAGTTCCGCAGTTGTCGGTCTCAATTCGATTCGAACAGGTCGAACTCCTGCCGTACGAATCGATATGTTCATCTGCTCCCACGGCTCGTACCCGATAAAACTTGCCTGAAGCCGGTAGGTACCTGTCGGTATATTCTCCAGCTCGAAGTACCCGCTCTCATCCGAGCTGTCCCCATATCGGGTTCCTGCCAACCCAACATTGGCCCCCGTCAAACGTTCACCGGTTCGGGCATCTACGACATAACCGGTGAGTGTTCCCCTGTCGGAGCTCTGCTCTGTCTCCTGCCCTGAAACCATTGGGACGACCGCCGAAGTGAGTAGACAGGTCACCAGAAAAGTGAACCAGTCCGGTACCGATGATCGGATTCCTTGAACCTGTAGCACCTCTCTCTTGATCATAAACATACACAGTCTGGCAAACTCGTTGCAATCTTGAATCGAAGACGTCAGCCCGCACACGCACCGGCGGCGACATCCTTCCGTTGAATATCTGTCTGCCAAACGTCAATTCTCCACCCGGGCGTTCATTCACTTCATGATTCCGCTTGAATAAAGAGTTTCAAAGCCCGTATTTAGCCAACTCACCGAGAATGCCAACGCCGGTTGACAACGAATTCCCATGAAAAAAGAAGACAAGCGCCCCTCGACCAGTCACACAGCTCTAACCAGACGTACGGCTCTTCGCCGTATTGCTGGTGGATTTGCAGGATTGGCAGCACACCCCCTTCTATTTCAAACGGGGACCGCAGCTCCACGTTCGAACAAGAGGCAGCCTACAGAGCCTGTGCGCCCCGTTCGAGTCGCCATGCTCGGTGCTTCTCACATTCATGCACCCGACTTTGCGAACCGGCTGGCTCGACTGGACAATGTGACAACGACACATATTTACGACCCCAACCCGGATGCGGCCCAAGCGCGTGCAGACGTCACGGGGGCAACCGTGGCCGAGCGGCCGGACGAGATTCTCACTGATCAGACACTGGACGGAATCATCATTGCATCGGAGACGGTCCATCACCAGAAATGGATCGACCGCACACTCGCAGCGGGTCATCACCTCTTTGTCGAAAAACCACTTGGCATGAGTGGGGATCAGTCCGAAGCGGTGGCCCACCGGATTCGACATTCGGAGCAGATTTTTCAAACGGGGTATTTCATGCGATCGGCCGGGCAGAACCAGCAAATTCGGCAGTGGCTGGCCGAAGGAGTCTTGGGAAAAGTAACCCGACTACGCTTGAGTAATGTCCATCATGGCGCCATTGGAGGCTGGTTTGACGAGGAGTGGCGCTGGATGGCCGACAAGGAGCGCGCGGGAGTCGGGGCCTTTGGCGATCTTGGATCACATGTCCTGGATCTACTCGTCTGGTTCATGCAAGAGGATACTGCCGTTTCTGCCACCGGTGTCATCGGCCAGGGAGTCTCCCGCTATCCTGGTTGTGACGAGTATGGCGAAGGAGTGATCCGGTTTGCGTCCGGTGCTGTCGCCGTAATCGCTGGTGGATGGGTCGACCATGCCAACCCGCATCAAATCGAAATCTCCGGTACCGAAGGGCACCTGCGTGTCACAAACGGAGAACTTTTCGCAACCATTCCCTCCCTGGAACTGGATGGAGACCAACCAGTCGAAAATCTACCCGACGCATGGGATCACCCCCTGGAGCTCTTTCTTCGATCCATCGCTGGAGAAGAAAATCTGCCACTGATCGAAGTCGAACAGACAGCGCGTGTAGATCGCTTGATTCAGTCAATCTATCGAGGGGATGAACTCGGGCAATGGATTCCTGTCTGACCTCCTCCATTCTCGGTCCAATTCTACCATTGACCCGAAGTAAACTCCTTCGTAGTTTGATCAATTCAACATGTGCGGACAGTTACTCCTCATCGGTGATATCAACTCTCAACCTGATAAAACCGAGGATAACTACATGTTACACAAAACAATAACTCTACTCACAGGGCTGATCCTGATGGCATCTGCTGCGATTGCCCAGGATGCGGTCGTATCGACCCAGTGGGTGGCCGACAATTTGAACAATGAGGATATACGCATCATCGAGGTGAGCGTAGAGCCCGGACAGTTCGAACGCGGTCATGTCCCTGGTGCAGCCAATCTTCGATGGCACACTGATCTGGTGAATCCAATTCAACGAGACATTGTCTCAGCCGATAACTTCGAAGAGCTGATGTCATCTCTTGGAGTAACCAACGAAACCACCGTTGTCCTCTACGGAGACAACAACAACTGGTTCGCTGCGTGGGGTGCCTGGATCTTCAACATCTATGGACACGAGAACGTCAAGTTGATGGACGGTGGTCGCAACAAGTGGGTTGCCGAACGACGACCCCAGAGCACACGACCGGCCAGTTTTCAGGCAGCTTCCTATCAAGTCGCCGAAGTCAATGATCATCTTCGTGCCCGACTCCCGGATGTCCTTGCAGTCGTGAATGATGAGAAAGACGGAGAACTCGTCGACATTCGGTCCAACGCCGAATACACCGGACAGGTAATTGCACCTCAGGGCGTACAGGAATTGGCGATTCGTGCAGGACACGTTCCCGGAGCTGTCAATATCCCGTGGGGTGAAGTTGTCCAGGAAGACGGAACCTTCAAATCCGAAGAAGAGCTTCGGGAACTGTATGCCTCTGAAGGTATAGATGGCTCGAGCCCGATCATCACCTACTGCCGGATTGGTGAACGTTCAAGCCACTCCTGGTTTGCTCTGAGCCAGATCCTCGGATACGAAGTGATGAACTACGACGGATCCTGGACAGAGTACGGCAACAGCGTCGGCGTTCCGATTGACAATCCGTCTGGCACCGTCTGGACCGGAAAATAGAAACCGACAACTCTATCTTTCCATGTCCAAAACGAAGCTGATTCCATTTACAGTAGCAGGGGGAGTCCTCCTGCTACTGTTTTTTTTCTACAACCATCTCGACAGTAATCCGGATCTGGACCCGGCGCTCCCGTTTACACTCATCTGCGGAGCACTTTTCGGAGTCGCGCTGCAACGCTCACGGTTCTGCTTTTTCTGTATCCTGAAGGATTTCTTTGTCGGAAAAGATGGACGACCCCTCGTTGGTATACTCACCTCCCTGGTCATCGGTAGCATTGGATATCTGGTGCTCTTCCAAACCTGGGTCTCCGATCCGATGGGAGGATACATTCCGATTGAAGCGCATATCGGGCCCGTCAGCTGGCACCTGGTTCTGGGTGGATTGCTCTTCGGCTGGGGAATGGTACTCTCGGGATCCTGTATCAGTGCCCATTTCTACCGCCTGGGAGAAGGCTCCATGTTGAGCCCGATCGCTCTGGTTGGTACCGTAGTCGGTTTCATGCTGGCCATGGCGAGCTGGAACTCCATTTACAGTTGGACTGTTGCGGACGCCTCTGTACTCTGGATTCCGGCAGAGGTGGGCTATGGGTGGGCAACTCTACTTCAGGTTTCGATCCTGCTGGCCGGTATCGTCTGGTTACTGATTCGATTCACACCCGAAAACAGAGAGAAGGCGACAACTCCGAAGGAACGTCCAAATTTAGGGCTCATCTGGCAAAAGGTAGCCGTTGATCGCTGGCCCACCTGGGTCGGAGGTATCGCGGTCGGACTGATCAGTGTCGTCTATTTCTTTCGGGTTGAACCGTTGGGTGTTACAGCAGAGATCAACCGCATTGCCCGATTGAGCGGCTGGTCCGGTCTGCCGGAACGATTGGAAGGGATGGACTCCCTCGCCGGCTGTACCCCCAATCTGGGACCGGAGCTCTGGACAACCAACGGTGTTTTTGTTCTCTCGTTGGTGCTGGGCTCCATTATCAGTGGTCAATTGGCAGGACAGTTCAAACCCAAAATACCGACTCTCTCCGGAAGCCTGAAATCATTCATCGGAGGGATCCTGCTCGGGTTTGGCGCCATGATCTCCCTGGGCTGCACAATCGGTGTAACACTGTCGGGGATTCACGGATTTGCCATCTCCGGTTGGATCTTCACGGTCGCCATGGCATTTGGAGTCTGGAGCGGACTCAAATTCAAACGCACTTGAGATCGGCAGATGCATTGAACACGCTTACACATCCGAATCGAACGAGGAGTGGTCAGAGGAAGCAATACCTTCCCGTCCCTCCTCCTTCTTCGGACTTCGCTGGTCACACGGGATAGTTACGACAAATTCCGACCCTTCCCCCGGCGTACTGTCGACCCGGATCTCCCCGTTGTGTGCCTGAACCAGTTTTTGCGTAATCGCCAGACCCAATCCTGTTGATTTCTCTTCATCAGTACTTTGAACCGAAATCTTACTGAAGGGGACAAAGAGTTTGTGCAGTTCATCCGCAGGTATGCCCTGTCCCTGATCCTGTACGGTCATCACCAACTCATCTGTCTGCCCGTTCTTCTCCAGAAGGACCGATACGGATGTCCCACCATCTGAAAATTTAATCGCGTTCGACACCAAATTGTTCACAATCTGGCGAATCTTGTTTCCGTCTACATGGCACCAAACGGGTGTTTCCGGAACACGGACCTCGAGTTGGATCTCTTTCCGTTCGGCCCGACCACGATAAAGATTCGCTGATGATTCGACCCACTCTCCCACATCGATCCGTTCCCGGGTCAACGAAACCCGGCCCGCTTCGATGGCAGAGATGTCCAGAAGCTCTTCGACGATGGAAAGCATCAACCGACTCGAGTTCTGAATCTCCCGAATGAATTCCACCTGCTGCTCCGAGAAAGAATCCGACTCATCCAGTAAGAACTCGGAAAAGTTCAGGATCACGGAAAGAGGGTTCCGAAGGTCGTGGGCGGCCATACCAATGACCTGGTTTTTTAGCGCATTGGACTGTTCGAGTTCATGTGTTTTCTTGGCAAGTGTCCGTTGAGTAGTCGCCAGATCACTGTTCATTCGTGTCAGTTCGTCGTACATCTGATGATCGGTTCCGACGGGATCCTCTGTCTCCGCCTCTTTCTTCAACAACTTTCGCAACTCGTTGATGTTCTCGTTGTTTATGCGCATGAGTCCGTCAAAGTATTCTCGCTCTTCTCCTTCAGAGCGACTTCCGGACCAAAGAATCCGATCCGACTCGAGTCGAACCAGCTGAAATTCCATTTCGACTTCCGTCGATCCATACACGGCAACGAGAAATTGCTGGAAAATGGCTTTTCTATTCTCCCTCTGAATCCGAAGGATCAATTTTTCCAGTTTGGGAAGGCTTTTGGCTGTGAAATGAGACGCCATCCGGTCGTTGGAGACCCCTGTGCGAAATAAACCGAAGTCATCTTGAAGAATCTCAAGAACCTTCCTGTCCAGGTCCGTAATGAATGCGACTCCTTTGATGGATTTCATGATACATCTCCTTTCCTGACCACTAGCGCCTCACCCGCTTCGATCGCCTCTCGAGCGATATTTGCCGATCCATCAGCACCCACACTCTTCCAAAGGCCGGGTACCGTCACAAATGGATATCCTCCAACCAATACAGGAATCCCGGCAATCTTATCTATTTGACGGATCTCCTGAATTAACTCCCGTACCCGACGCACGCGAATCGGCAACGTCACAGATACGGCAACCAAATCTGCTTTATACTCCTCAATGGCGTTACAGATCTGATCATTCGGAAGATTTGCTCCCAGATAATAGGTATCCCAGCCGTCCAGTTCGAAAAGATCGGTCACCATGCGAATCCCCATCTCGTGCAATTCATTTGCAACGGAGCAGGAGACCAGACGGTACCCCTTTTTGGTCGAACTGAAAATCCGTGGATAGAGACGAGTCATAATGTTCTGCGTTGCAGCGGTGCAGAAATGCTCGTGAGCAACTGTTATTTCGTTCTTTTGCCAAAGCAGACCGACTTCGTATTGAGTTGCCTGAAAGATATGTTCGTAAATGTCTGCCAGCTCCACGTTCTCCCCCACCAGATGATCCACAATCTCGGCTGCCAGTCGACGGTCTCCTCGCAAAAGACTCTGCAGGTACGTCTTCGCATCCTCTTTGAAGGGGTTCTCTTCCAATATCCAACTCTGAATCACCGGACGTTTCTCTCGCAGAGCCTCTACCCCTTGATCCAGGTAGGCAAGTGCAGAGGCAGATGCTTCCCCCGATTTCTCCTCGTTCAGGACCTCACGAATGGTCAACAAGTTCAGCTCTAAATCTTCTGCAGAGATGCCGCGCGAGGAGAGCATGACTTGAGCCCACTCAATATATTCAACAAAAATGACCGGGCTCTCGACCATCAGTGCCTCTTCAAGATAATCCAGGTGATACCGTATATCCTGGAGGCATTTCTCCTTCGCTCGATCTCCAAAGATCTCCCATCGATCTCCGTATCGTTCAAAATGGAGGTCGGTCGCTTTTTGAACCACCTCGTCCAGGTTTGATTTAAGCCAAGCGAATGAGGGCGAACTCATCTCTACTCCGTTACATGTTCAAAATGGCGTAGCTCAAAGCTTCGCTTCACCAACTTCAATCCTTTGGGAATACCTTGATGAGATTCGCTTTTGTGATGACGATGCCAGTGCTCAAAGGCCTCCCGGCTTTCCCAATGGGTGATCAACCAAAATTCGGAAGGATTGTCTAAAGGACGCAATACGTCCAGTCCGACAAACCCGTCAGCTGCTTCCACAAATCCAGGTCGATCCAGAAAGGCCTGCCGAACCTCCTCCATATTGTTTCGAACCTCGAAGGTGCTGATGGCCGTAAATTGCTTTCGACCAGCAGAACGCTTGTCTGATGCTCGTTCTTTCGTCAACTTCTTCATTCGGTTTTCATTTCTTCCTCCATGTTCGGGAAACCCGGTAACATCGATTCTTGGCACAAAAAAAAGGCCATCCTGATCCAAGATAGCCTTTTCCATTTTGTTTTCTATAAGAGGCACTCGCGCCTGGACTAGCTCACTTTATCGGCCGATTGATGGGGTTCCAGCACACCTTCGGGAAGTTCCAATAGATCGAATCGTCGGAAATGGATCTCGAACCCTTCCGACTCCGGACAGATGTACCCCTTCTTCCGGATCGTAGAGTGAATTCCGTTTACGAACCGGCCGTTGATGGATAGCTTGATTACGCCGTCGATACAGCTGATCAAGTATCGGTTCCACTCTCCTGTGTCATGAACCCGGTCTTCAAGAGACGCACTCCGGCTCGATGCAACCTCCGACTGGTTGTCAGGAATTGAGCCTTCCAAACCCATTACGGGGAACAAATGTCCCTGTGCGTACTCAGTTGGACGTTCGTGAATGACCGGCCATTGTGTGTCGAGCATCTGGACTTCCATTCCCGTCGGGAAAGGTCGATCCTCGAATGGAACTCCATCGGCCAGAATGAAGACACCGGAGTTCCCTCCCGGCTCCATATGACGCCATTCGATATCTAGAAGAAAATTCTCGTACTGACGCTCCGTTCGGATCACGCCGATCGGTTCCCCGGTACATTTAAGAAGCTCATCCTCTACCCACCACGTCTCCGGTGATGTATTCATGTCAACGAAACCATCCATGTTTCGGCCGTTAAACAGAGGACTAAATCCCGGAGCACGCCCTGCACCGGGTGCAAACGAGAATCCTTCCGAACGTTCCGATTGAACCTTCGTTGAACCGGACGGTACATACGGAAGAACTCCTGCCAACGCTCCTCCAGAGAGTAGCGTTCGTGCAAACTCTTTGCGATTCATCATGATACAAAAATTTTTAACATTGAGTTGTCTGAAAGAAAAAAACCCCACCGTTGTGGGTGAGGTTTTCCATTGAACCGTTGGGGCCGATCAGGCGTATCGTTGAGTCGGCGCAGCTTCGGTGCCCGGAACCGGTGCTTTGTCCGGTACTTCATATGATCGATTAAAATCATACACTCCCAGATCATAGGATTTATCCATCTCAACCAACTCGTCCCATGTCAAATTCTTACCTGTATAGGCAGCTTCTCGTCCGAGTATGGCCACATTGCACGTATCAATCTGGGCAGCTGTGTCATTGATATAGCCTCCGGTTCGGATGGCCGTTACCAGTTCGATATGCTCCTGGACAAATGGATTGGTCACCTCCCACCGCTGATCCGTATCCTGTTCTCGGGGGTGTGGATATCGCCAAACGACTTCTCCATCCAGATTGTAGATGATCCCGCTGGCATCGGCATACCCTTCAGTGCCCTGGATAATCTCCCGCTTTCCGTTCCCCATGCCGTTGATCTGGCGAACAGCGCAGGTCACACGTTTGCCTTGTCCATAATTGTATTCGACACTGAAGAAATCATACATGTCACCGGACTGTCGCTGGTGACGTCCGCCATAACCGAATGCAGACTCCGGATTTCCGTCCATGTACCAGTTCATCACATCCAGTTCGTGTATAAACATCTCTATAATATGGTCACCGGAGGCCCACTGAAAGTTCCCCCAATTTCGAAGCATATACTCCAGATCGGACCACTCCGGCCGTCTCTCGACCCACCAGAGAGCACCACCGTTTCGAAGGAAGGTGGCACCTGTCACGTCGCCGATTGCTCCATTCGCAACTCGACGACGTGTTTCGATATAATCCTTCTGATATTTCCGGACAGTACCGGTCACCTGACAGATCCCCTTCTCTTGGGCTTTCTGCATCAATTCCGTCATGTACCGGGTACCACTGGGATCGATCGCAACCGGTTTCTCCTGGAAAATATGGACATCCGCTTCGATCGCCTCCCGAACATGCTCTGCCCGGAAAATCGGTGGCGTTGCGATCAGAACGATATCGATTCCACTGCGGATCAGTTCTTTGTACGCATCTAACCCGACATAGCATCGGTTGTCAGCCACATCGATATCGCGGGCGTCCTTCAAATTCTCTCGACAGGCATCCAGCTGATCCTGAAAAACGTCTGCCAAAGCAACAATCTCGAGATTGGGCCCTGCATCCACAAAGTTCATTGCGGCACCGGTTCCCCGTCCACCACATCCGATCAATCCGGCTCGAAGTGGCGGTCCATCCGGAGCCTCATTCCGCATGTTTATAACATCTTCTTCCGAAGCGTATCGTCCGGTCGGCTCCATAACCGGCCGTGCACTGGCACAACTGTTCAGCAGAGCACCGGCTCCGATGGTTCCCATCGTGCCCAAAGCAACCCGGGATAGAAATTCTCGACGATTCTGTTGTTCACTCATAATCTGGTATTTCTCGTTCTCTGTAATCCGGCCACTCCGGTGCGAAACATTCTATCCCGGTATTTAACGATTTCGACTCAGAGGTTCCACCGGAAATTGGGAACGCTTCCGGGAATCAACACTCGCCGTTCAATGGGATTGAACAGAGCATTTCCTTGAAAGAATTCAGGCGAGAATGAATAGAAGTTCGGGCGTGAGAGGAGTGCGATTGAGCATGAAAGAAAGGAGCGCCCGAGCCCGTTTTGAAAAGTAACTCCAAGTAATATAGGAGGGTTTGCCCATCCCGACCAAATCAAATGTAAAGGAGAGGGTTAATACATTGGTAATGATAAGTAATCATATTATAAATATGCTTCAAAAATATCTAAAAGCAATTCAATACTCGCCGATTCATCGGTGATTTTGAGCATATACTGACCGATGTTGTGCCGTGATGACGAATCCAGGCATCCAAACTACAATCGGGATCCGTGGCTTCTCAATCAGAACCGATCTTCTCCTTCCACCGGATTCCGGACATTGGAAGCACTCTCTTTCTCTTCCTGCATCGATGCCCGATCATCGGCGCCGAAACTTCCTCTGTCTCCTGTAAATGTCACCTTCCATATTCGGCCCTGGACCGAGTCCGAGACAAACAGGGCTCCATCACCCCCTACCGCCAATCCCATGGGACGATACTCCGCATTTGATTGTTCCCTCAATCGATCGGTTCCTGAAAAACCGTTCAGAAAAAGGTCCCACTCCCGATTCAGTTCTCCTCCTTCGAACGGAACGAATGCGACCAGATACCCGGCTTGAGGGTATCCACCTCGATCCGTTGAGCCGTGAAAAGCGATAAAAGCTCCCCCCCTGTAATAGTCGGGAAACGTCTCGCCGTGGTAGAATTCAATCGCATTCGGAGCGTAATGTCCGGGGAATCCGATCAATGGAAGATCCATCTCTGCACACCGACCGACGGTCTGTTTGTCTCCTCCATACTCCGGACTCAGCACTTTTGCCTCCTGTAGTTGATCGTAGTAGCAGTACGGCCAGCCGAAATCACTTCCATCCGTGACCTGCATCAACTCTTCTGCCGGCAAGACTGCGTGTTCCCAGGAGGAGTAGAGATCCGGCCACATTCGATTCAAATAGTCCCTGCCATGCTGAACCACGTAGAGCGATTGATCTCCGGGATTCCACGTCATCGCTGTTGCACTTCGAATTCCGGTCGCAAACCGGGTTCCGTCCGACTGTCTCTGGTTCAATTGATCGGCATAGAGTTTCCAAATCCCGGCGTTGAACTCCAGCTCCGGACAGGGATCCTGTCCGGGACTCTCCTCTTGCCGATTCTCTTCCTGACAGCTGTCACTGGCCGATCCAAACGGTACATAGAGGTTTCCGTCGTCGTCAAATGCCAGTGGCTTTGCCGTATGCTCGTACCCGTAGGGTTGATTCACATAGTCATACTTCAAAACGGTCTGATACGCCGGGTTCGGCACCAGTTCGTCTTCCAAAAGCTGATAACGATAGATGCCGCCTGAATTACTCACAAACAGATGCTCGCCATGAATGGCAATCCCGGTTGGCCTCCCCTCCTGTGGGTGTCTTCCGAACCGGATCTTTTGTTCAGCGACACCATCCCCATCGGCATCCCGAAGTACCATCACCCCATTTTCGCCGTTCACTACATTGACAAAGAGGTCCCCGTTCTCGCGAGCCACTATGTGTCGGGCAGATCCGGTCCGCTCTGCAAACACTTCTACCGTAAAACCGTCCGGAACGCTCAACTCATCCGTTACAGCTCGGGGTTGTTCCGGGTCCGGCTGTTCTTCGGGGTCCGAATCGGATACGCCCTCGCATGATGTCAGAAGAACTGCCAAGACCGCCGTCAAGGTGATGAAAGAAAGTAAAAGAGTCGTTTTTATCTGAATGGCTGAGAACATCCTGTTTTTTCTGGAACGGTTCACGGAACGTCCGTTGTTGGGTTTCAGGTTACAAATCACACAACTCATGCAGGGAACCTACACTTGCACTCCCTGCGGGGTTCAACCCGAAATGGTCTGTATAGAGATTCATGCCCGTTTATACTCTGGAACGTACGCAATGGTTTCCTGTCCCCCCTCAGTCAGTCTGGGAATTCATCTCCAATCCTTCAAACCTGAAAAAGATTACGCCGGACTCAATGGGTTTCGACATCCGTACTCAGCCGACAGACGAATCGATGTTTGAAGGGATGATGATCTCCTATATCGTCCGTCCCTTGCTGGGATTTCCCGTCCGGTGGGTCACCGAAATCACACATATCACGGAGGGTGAATATTTCGTAGATGAACAACGTATCGGCCCTTATGCTCTCTGGCACCATGAACATCACATTCGCCCCAATCGAAATGGCACGTCCATGCTGGACCGAATCACCTATGCCCCACCTCTCGGATGGCTGGGAGCTCTCGTGCACCCGATTCTGGTTCGCCCGAAACTGGATGCCATCTTCGATTACCGGCATCAGGCTCTGGAACGTCTTTATGGCCGAAACGATACCGACC
>JBNJFK010000002.1:24572-31410 GCA_051746765.1 Bacteroidota bacterium | reverse complement strand
AACTCCCGGGCAGTATTCACCGCATCCTGACCTGTCATCGAATCCACAACAAACAGGGTCTCATGGGGGGCCACTGCTTTTTTAATGCTTGCCACCTCGTTCATCATCTGCTCGTCAATAGCCAGACGCCCGGCAGTATCAAGGATCACCAGATCATTTCCTTCTTTCACAGCCTGTTTGACAGCAGCTTTAGCAATCTTTACAGGATCTTTATTGCCATCTTCTGTATATACGGGTACTTGTACCTGTTCACCGACAACCTGAAGCTGATTGATGGCTGCAGGCCTATATACGTCACCGGCAACCAGCAAAGGATTCTTACCGTGCTTGTTCTTGAGGAATTTCGCCAGCTTGCCTGCAAAGGTGGTTTTACCCGACCCCTGCAGTCCGGCGATCAGAATAACTGTCGGCGGGGTGTCTGCAACGGCAAGACCAACGGTCTCCCCACCCAGGAGCCGGACCAGGTGGTCATGGACAATTTTGGTAAACTGTTGACCAGGGTTGACACTGGTCAACACATCCTGGCCGAGCGCCTCCTCCTGAATCGAATCCGTGATCTCTTTGGCTACATCGAAATGAACATCGGCATCCAGGAGGGCACGACGGATCTCGCGTACCGTCTCCGCAATGTTGACGTCGCTGATGCGCGATTGTCCCTTGAGGGACTGGACCGCTTTCTCGAGTTTTGTGGACAGATTCTGAAACATGACAGACGTTCAGTCGTAATTCCGGATCGATGTTGAGGTTGTTCACCTGTTGTAAAGTCTCGAAAAGTACGGACTATCACCCCGCTTATCAACATCCATTGTGGATAATTCTTGGAAGTCGTGAAGGCCTTTTGCCAGGCTCTCGTCACTTTATTCCCGGCTTTTTATGTTTATCTTCTGCGAGGACGAGACCCCCGGAGAAATCGGGCCGGGGTATTCAATGTGATACTCAGAGAAAAAAAGACATGGCAGAGAAAGAATCGTACGGGTTGTTGAAAGGGAAAAAGGGGATCATTTTCGGAGCTCTGGACGATCGAAGCATCGCCTGGAAGATAGCCGAAGCGTGCCACCGTGAAGGAGCCACGTTTGCTCTTTCCAATGCGCCGATCGCCCTGCGTTTCGGTCAGCTGGATGCGTTGGCAGATGCAACGGGTTCCACAATCTATCCGTGTGATGTCTCCGACAACAAGGAGGTGGAGAAGTTGATGGGACAGCTCAAACAGGATCTGGGCGGTGTCGACTTTATACTCCACGCCATCGGGATGTCTCCGAATATTCGGAAGAAGAATGATTACAAAGATCTCAACTATTCATTTTTGAATCAGACACTGGATATCTCGGCCATCTCTCTTCATAAAATTTTGGGGTATGCAGAAAAAGCAGGTCTGTTGAATGATGGCGGAAGTGTTGTGGCTCTATCGTATATCGGGGCCCAACGAATCTTTTCCAAATACTCTGACATGAATGATGCCAAGGCGCTTCTCGAGAGTATTGCGAGGAACTTCGGGAGTCGTCTGGCCGAACGGGGGGTCCGTGTGAATACGGTATCCCAGGCGCCCACGATGACATCGGCGGGGGCTGGGATTAAAGGTTTTGATGCGATGTACGAGTTCGCAGACAAGATAGCACCGCTCGGAAATCCTACGGCCGAAGAGTGTGCAGACTACTGTGTTACGCTCTTTTCGGATCTGACCCGAAAAGTAACCATGCAGAATCTCTACCATGATGGCGGGTTTGTCACCAGCGGAATTTCCGAAGAGATGATTTTTGCTCTTGCCGAATTGAATGAGCGCCAGACACCCGATGAAGAGTAACATCGGTTCACAACTACTCAAGACGATTTCATGAGTCAACACCCGGTCATACTAGGTATCGACCCTGGTTCCCGACAGACGGGGTATGCGCTACTTGCAAAAGAGAGTGGGGGATGGGTGGCACTTGAAGTGGGTGTGATTCGTCTTGCCAAGATCGACAATCAGTCGGAGCGCCTGGACCGAATATTTATGGAGGTTTCCGGTCTTATCGAGCGGTTCAACCCGACAGACACGGCGATCGAAACTCCGGTCTACAGCGTGGATCCATTGGCCATGCTCAAACTGGGTAGAGCACAGGCTGCAGCAATGCTTGCCATTCGAAAATCGGGACTCCCGGTAACCGAGTACTATCCAAAAGCGATTAAAAAGGCCGTTACGGGTAACGGGAATGCAAGTAAGAAGCAGGTCGCCGGAATGCTCTGTCGACTCATCTCCATCGAAAATGAATCAATGGCCAGCGATGCCAGTGATGCACTGGCCATTGCCTGGTGTCATCAACTCGAGCAGAGTCGCCCCGCCGGGCTCACACGAACCCGCACCTATCACCAGAACAACAAGAAGTCGGGCTGGGCGGCATTTGTAGATGATAATCCAGACCGGGTACGATGATTGCACGATTGAGAGGGACGATCATACAGCGAGAGGAGATCGCTCTCATTCTGGATGTGGGCGGTGTGGGGTATCGGGTGTTTGTTTCCGAATCTACGAAGCGGTCGCTGGCAGATACGTCGGAAGAGGTGGATTTGGCGATTCACCACCACATTACCGATAGTGACCAACGCCTGTTCGGGTTTCTTCACCGCCGGGAGCAGGTACTTTTTGAGTCATTGATTACCGTGAAGGGGATCGGACCCAAATTGGCGCTGACCATTCTATCGGGAATGGATGCAGATGCTCTCGTGCGTGCCATACGGGCGGGCGACATCAAAACACTGGCGACGATCCCGGGGATCGGTAAGAAAAGTGCCGAACGTCTCTCGCTTGAACTGAAGGGGTCGCTGGACAACATCGGCCAATCGGCAAAGGACAGTGGTGGACACTCTGCGGATGAGGGGTCCGTACGCCTGGAGGCACTGGATGCACTGGAAGCACTCGGGTTCTCCCGTTCTGAAGCGGAGGGGTGGATTGACCAGGCACGAAAAGATCTTCCCGACAGTACAGTGTCGGAACTCGTTCGAAAGGCACTATCGCTGAAGTCATAATTCCTCATTTCATCCCAGCAATGCGCATAGCGCCAGCCAGCCCAAACTTATGACAAATTATCTCGAGGGTTCACTCTACAATCGCACATACGCCGTTATCATGGCGGGTGGAGCCGGAACCCGGTTTTGGCCAGCCAGTCGGGTTCAAATGCCGAAACAGTTCTTGCCACTCGTGGGTGGACGCTCCCTTCTCCAATTGACAGTGGACCGTCTTGAAGGCCTGTCGATGCCGGAGCATCACCGGTTGGTTACCGGGGCAGCGTACGAATCGATTGCAGGCAAGCAGTTGGATTCGAGCACAGAGGACTCATTTATTCTCGAGCGAGTCGGAAAAAATACAGCACCCTGTGTGGCACTGTCTGCCCAACTGATTGCTCTGGAGAATCCGGATGCCGTGATGATGGTGTTGCCTTCGGATCACTACATACAGAATGTAGAATCCTTTCAAAAGACATTGGCTCGTGCGGTTCAACGAGCCGATGAGTCCGAGTCGCTGTTGACCATCGGGATCAAGGCGGATCGACCGGAGACAGGGTATGGATATATCGAAACCGGCGTTTGTTTGGATAAGGAAGAACAACCACCGATTTATCAGGTCAATCGGTTTCACGAAAAACCGGACCTGAATACGGCTATTCAGTTTTTGGAATCGGGTTCGTTTCTCTGGAACAGCGGTATGTTCGTTTGGAAAGTTTCAACGATCCTGGAAGCCTTTGAGTCCTATCAACCAGATATCCATGCAGAATTGGGGGCGATTCGCAAAGGAGATCGGCGGCAGGAAACCATCGACCGCTTCTATGAGGAGGTGGAGTCCCTCTCCATCGATTACGGAATTATGGAGCATGCCCGGTCGATCGAGGTTTTGCCGGGAGATTTTGGCTGGAGCGATCTCGGTAGCTGGGAGTCGGTGAGCGATATGGCCGGAAGAGGGATTGCCGGTATGGACCGAACAGATGGCCCGGTGATCGCGATTGACAGCGAAAACCTGTTCACACGGGCAAGCAGCGGAAAGTTGATCGCCGTTGTCGGTGTTTCGGATGTGGCTGTAATCGATACGGATGATGCACTGTTGATCTGTAAGCTGGACAAAAGCCAGAAGGTGAAGGAAGTGGTTCAGGAGCTTCAGAAGAGTGAGTCCGGCAGAACATATCTCTGATCACGGGAAACGATCCTCTTGCGGAAAAGGGATCTCGATCGTCAGCTGGTCATACGCCAGATGGATGGTATCGGGAAGACGCTCTTCGGTATCGCCATGTTCGACCTGGCTATTCATGTGAATGAGGTACGTTTTCGACGCAGATACCTCCTCCGAGAGAGTGATCGCCTCTGGAATGGTCATGTGGGTCGGGTGGTCCGGCTTCCAACGTAGTCCGCTGACAATCAGAGTGTGACATCCGTTGATCAACTGCTTGGTTGATTCCGGGACCCGTTTGGTATCCGTCATGTAACAAAGATTTCCGATGCGGAATCCGAGAATCTCCAGGGAGCCGTGGAGAACCGGTAACGGGGTAATTGTCAAATCACGAAAGTTCCGGGGTTCTTCGATCGCTTCTATTTCAATCTCCGTGGCGCCCGGATAGCGTTCGTCACCGAACATGTAGTCGAATCGGGAACGAATCGAAGCTGCAGTTCGGCGAGAGGTGTAAAGAGGAATCGAGGATTGTTGAGCAAAATTGTAAGCGCGCAAATCATCCAGCCCGGCGATGTGATCCATATGTTCATGTGTAATCAGGACAAGGTCCACTTTTGGAATGGACGACCGGAGGGATTGGATACGGAATTCGGGACTGACGTCAATCAGAATGGAGGTTTTGTTTGTTTGTAGCCAAGCCGAACAGCGCGTACGCTCATTTTTTGGATCATCACTGATTAGATGCCGATCGAATCCACCGGCCACCGGTACTCCCATGGATGTTCCGGTACCGAGAAACGTGAGTCTGTACGAATCTGAGTTGTTCACGAATCTTCCGGCTCGGATTCAAATTGATCCAATCGGTCCCACATGGTCCGAATCGCTTTGCGAACAGCGGGTTTGATGTAGAGATCTTCGAGCTCCACTTCGCGTAGGATTTTTGCGAGGATCATGTTTTGGGTATCGACCGGTCGGCTCTTGTTGATTACGATCAGGCGATCGCCCTGCATCAAACATGAGTCTCCCCGGAACGAGCCCCTCTCTTTTCGAATGGTGTAGCCGGCTCGTTCACAGAGCTCTTCCAGATGAGTGTTCAGAGTATCGCTCTTCATGTAGACTAAAACGTAAATCCAAGGACCACAGTGTGGGATCGTAGTCGGTAATCGTACGTATCGATATCAATATCGTATTTTCTGAACCGGTAATCATATCCGATCACAACCATTCTGTTGGGGAGAATACCGGGAATCTGAAGGCGGGACTGCCCCTGCAAGGATCGAACGGACCCACCAAAAAAAGCCCCGGCAGAGTTACTGAAACCATAAGACGGAACAACAGAAACGGTCGCTTGCACGGAGCGAGGGGATCCTACGGATGCGAGCACACCGGCGCCTGCTTGCACAAGGGTCTGTTGGAATTGCCGACTCGAAGCGTCACGTCGTGAACGAAGCAGATCTGTCTGAAGCTGTATGGGAAAGTGCAAACGGAACCGTCCGTTTCGGTAGACCAAAAACTGATTGTGAAGCCGCGCACCGAGATTGAAAAGGGATTCATCAGAAGAACCGGTCAGCTTACCCAATCCGCGCAGGTACATATCGATCGCATCGGTCTCGAATTGAACGAGGAGTGCCTGACCATTCACATCATACCGATCCCCGACGGCAGGAGTGGTTGAACCTGTATAGTCGAAGTCGATCCATTCGGTTCCGATCAATAGATGACTGTTTCCATAGTTCTGTTCACGCTCCATGGAGCCTTGGCTGAACATTTGAGCTTGGAGGGGTTTGGCAAGGAGGAAGATCCAAAAGAACGCAGCTGGAAGAGCGAGGGAATATTTGAATGGAAGACTGAACATTTGATTCATCAGTTTGGTTTGGACAACGGGAATCGCACCCGACGTGTGCATACGGACCCGTACCAATTGTAAGAGAAAACCCGGACAGATACAGAGCAGATATGACATCAAGTACGCATGACTCGATCTACACATTTCCAGTACAAACCATTGAGGGGAGAGAGACGTCACTTTTGGAGTGGGAGGGAGATTTGTTGCTCATTGTAAATACGGCGTCTGAATGTGGGTTTACTCCACAGTACGAGGGGTTGGAATCGCTTTGGAACCATTACAAAAGACGCGGTTTGACAGTTTTGGGCTTTCCAAGCAATGATTTCGGGAAACAGGAACCGGGCAGCAACGATGAAATTCTAGAATTTTGTAAGCGGCGGTTCGGTGTGACGTTTCCGCTGTTTCAGAAAGGACCGGTAAAGGGAGAGGATGCACATCCGCTGTTTCGATATTTGACACAGGAAGCGAACCCGGAACAAAAAGGGGAGATCAAGTGGAATTTCGAAAAGTTTTTGATTGGACGCGAAGGGACACTGTTGAATCGATTTAGTAGTCGGATCAAGCCGGAATCCGGACGATTGACCCGAGCCATTGAGTCGGCCTTGTGATAGCCGGAAAAAGAAAGAGTGTGAATGATGTTGACATGGGAATGTCGAACTGCTTATATTTGGAGCTCTTTATTGATAAAGATAGAGACGGTCCGGTAGTTCAGCTGGTTAGAACGCCTGCCTGTCACGCAGGAGGTCGCGAGTTCGAATCTCGTCCGGATCGCAAACAAAAAGCCTTTTCCACGATGATGGGAAAGGCTTTTTTTGTTTAGGCCAAGAGGATTGCTTTTCAGGGACGGCTTGCAATAA
>JBNJFK010000002.1:0-24562 GCA_051746765.1 Bacteroidota bacterium | reverse complement strand
ATCTTTAGGAGGGTACACATCACAAGAATACTTAAAAGTATTGGATGATTATTTAGATTCTGTAGAAAAAAGTTGGAATAAAAAATATAAAAAATGAAATAAAAATTAAAATAAGGTTATAAGGAAAAAAGATAAAAAACAACAGGTTATGGGTTTATACTCATCCTACGATGTGATCGTTGTTGGTGGTGGACATGCAGGAAGTGAAGCGGCTGGTGCGGCTTCTGCCATGGGGACCAAAACGTTACTGATCACTATGAATTTGGAAGCGATTGCCAAAATGTCTTGCAACCCCGCTATGGGGGGTGTCGCCAAAGGGCAGCTCGTACGGGAAATCGATGCCTTGGGTGGTTTGAGCGGGATTGTCAGCGATCGTACCGGTGTGCAATTTCGAATGCTCAATCGAAGCAAAGGTCCGGCGATGTGGAGTCCGCGATGCCAAAGTGATCGGATGCTCTACTCTCAGGAGATGCGTGCATTGTTGGAGAGTCGTGACCGTCTGCATTTGCGCCAGGATCATGTCACAAGTCTGATCATGGATGAGAGCAGGGGAAAAATTCGTGGAGTCCGCACGCAAACCGGTCAGGAGTTTCTCGCCTCATCCGTGGTTCTGACCACAGGTACGTTTGGAAACGGTCGCATTCACATTGGAGAAACACAGTTTGGAGGGGGGCGTTCCGGAGAACGAGCATCCACTGGAATTTCTGCAGACTTGGAATCTGTAGGGTTTACAGTGGGACGTTTGAAAACGGGCACCCCTCCCAGAGTCGATGGCCGAAGTTTGAAACTGGATCAGATGGAGATTCAATACGGAGACGACGACCCCTCCCCCTTCTCATTCATGACTGACAATCTCCCGAGTGCAGAGGATCAACTCACCTGCTGGATCGCTCATACAAATACGAATGTGCATGACACGCTCCGTACGGGTTTTGATCGAAGCCCGATGTTCAATGGCCGAATTCAGTCGGTCGGGCCACGCTACTGTCCGAGCATCGAGGACAAGATTGACCGTTTTTCGAACAAGGAGTCACATCAACTCTTTGTAGAGCCGGAAGGGTGGAATACGTACGAGATGTATGTAAACGGGTTTTCAACGTCACTTCCGGAAGAGGTTCAGGTAGAGGCCATGAGAAAGATCCCGGGTTTTGAAGATGTCATTGTACTTCGACCGGGATATGCAATCGAGTATGACTATTTCCCACCTTACCAGATTCAACGATCCATGGAGACGAAGCGAGTCAAGGGTCTCTTTTTTGCAGGACAGATCAATGGTACAACCGGGTATGAAGAGGCTGCTTGCCAAGGATTGATGGCAGGAATCAATGCGGCACGATCGGTTGAAAAAATGGAGCCTTTTGTACTTCAGCGTTCTGATGCCTACATCGGCGTCTTGATTGATGATTTGATCAACAAGGGGACGGAAGAGCCCTATCGAATGTTTACATCACGTGCTGAACACCGAATTCTTTTGCGACAAGACAATGCCGATCTGCGACTTACCCAAAAGGGGGAGGAGCTGGGGTTGGCTTCCTCTGAACGAGTCGAACGTACACGTCGAAAACGCGAAGAGCTCGAGGAACTCAGGACACTTCTGTCTGACTATACGGTCCGACCGGAATCCATGGATCCGATGCTCGAGAAGAGGGGGACCACACCGTTGAAACAACCTGTGAAAGCGGAAACATTGATACCGCGTCCGGAAATTCATCTTCAGGACCTGTTGGATGCAGACGATCAGTTAATGGAGCAGGTTCAATCGATCACTCGGAATGTACGTGTACTTGAACAAGCAGAAATACAGATCAAGTACGAAGGATACATCGAACGAGAGAGGGAGATGGTTCGTGAACTGAGTGAACAGGAGAGTCAGCAGATTCCTGAAGGGTTGAACTACGATCGCTTGCAGAGCCTCTCGACGGAGGGAAGACAAAAGCTGATACGGGTCCAACCGGAAACCTTGGGCCAGGCGAGCCGCATTAGCGGAGTAAGTGCCAGTGATGTCGCCGTCCTGGCGGTTTATCTCAAAAGATGAGTCCGCTATGATTCAGGATGTTTCACGTGAAACGTTGGTGAGTGCCCGGTCATTGGCTGCAAAGTACGATCAGGAGCTTCAATCCTATATTGATCAACTTCTCTGGTGGAATGAAAGGCTCAACTTGATGAGCCGGTCTGTTTCACGTGAAACAGTAGAAGACCATGTGATACACAGTTTGATTCCATCGGTGATGGGGTTGTTGGATGAAACCGGAACCTGGGTGGATGCGGGTACCGGAGGAGGGTTGCCGGGGGTTCCGCTTGCAATTGTGACCCCGGAGATTTCATGGATTCTCAATGATCGCAGCGACAAAAAAATGATTGCAGTGAAACAGATTGTGCAATCGTTGGGGTTGGGTCACGTCGAGACTCGGTCGGGATCCATCGAATCGATCGAGTGGTCCGGTCGGCCCGGAATCATCTCCAAACACGCGTTTCCAGTGACCCGCTTGCTTCCGTTGATACAAGGGAAAAACTGGAGTCGAGTCGTCTTGTACAAAGGGGTTACGGAGCCGGATGTGAAGGTTGCACTTGGGGGATTGGAAGGAGTCAAATCCCGGTTGTATCGCTTCTCGTTTGGTCAGGACTCTTTTTACGAAAAGAAGGGGATTCTGTGTCTGAACCGATCCGGCTAGTTCTCACGGGTTCTTGAAAAAGGAGTAACCATGGAGCGACTCAAAAGTTCAGAACGGCGGATGAAATTGATCCTCCTTCTGCAGGACGGCAGGAGAAAGTGGACAGCCGGAGAACTGGCCGAACGGTTTCGTGTGAGCAAACGGACCATTTTTCGAGATATGCGGACGCTCTCTGAGCTGAATGTGCCTGTCACACTGGAAGAGGGTGGAGGTTACGGGATCATGCCCGGATACAAAATTCCGCCCATCATGTTTACCGAGAGAGAGCTTGGGACCGTCATGATTGGTTTGCAGTTTGTACTGTCTCAGGTGGATCAGTCATTGGTAGAAGAGGCACGCGGTGTAGCTCTGAAAGTGAAGGAGGTTCTTCCGGATCGATTGAAGCGCTGGATGGATTCTCTTGAAGAGCATACGATCGTGGATCCGTATCAGCGCTTTGGAGCAGTCAAGCGAGAGGGGGGAGACTGGTATCGTGTGGGTGCTGCCATTTCGGAGAGAGCGCAAATTGAATTTGATTACCCTGCTTCCGGGAGTGGTGACCCGGAAAGACGAAGATTGGACCCCTACTTGCTCGTCTACTTTGAGGATCACTGGAATGTGATTGGTTTTTCCCACGAGCGGAGCGAAATCCGGAATTTTATTCTTCACAAGACGAGTCGACTGTCCATTTTGGATAAAAAATTCGACCCTCCGGAGGAAATCGACGTAGAGGGCCTGATTTTTCGATTTGACGGCACGGAGCAAGAAGTCATATGTGAGGTATCTGAAACTCATTTGAACCGCTTAGAGCTCCACTTGCCGACAAAAATATTTAAGAAAGAGAGGCTTTCTGCCGAAATTTTTAAAGTCACCTTTCGGTTCGACAATCTACCCTATATCAATGAATGGCTGCTTCAGTTCGGAGACGGGATTCGCATACTGGCACCGAAGGAGCTGGTCGGAATGAGACAAGCGCTTCTCAAACGAATGTTGAACGAGTCATGAAGATGGCTTTTCCGGCGGCATTGATCGAGTGACATCGGAATCGAACAGGATCGACTGAAATCGGACGGTATTCCAGTCGTCAGAATTGTATTCAGCCCCATTCCTGTAAAAGGGAGTGCCGAAAAAACAGGATCGAATAAAAAAAGCCGAGCCCCGCAATGGAGTTCGGCTTTTTTTAAGTGGTTCGAGTCGAACCTCAAACCTTGGGTGCGTCCTCCTCGTCGATCTCATTGACGACTCTGGTGACGCCTGCAATTTTCCCTTCGTCATCGAGTCGCATGATCCGTACCCCTTGAGTGTTTCGCCCCATTGTCCGTATTCCCTTGCACTCCATACGAATAACCTTTCCTCTTTCGGTAATGATCATCAGATCATCTTCATCCGACACCTCCTTGAGCGCAATGAGCGATCCGGTCTTGGGAGTTACCTTGAGTGTAATAACGCCTTTTCCTCCCCGGCTCTGCTCCCGGTAGTCGCTCACGAGTGAACGCTTGCCATATCCTTTCTCGGATATGGCGAGGACCGTGGCTTCGTGTGTGTTTCGAATGACGACCATGTCGACCAACTCATCGTCGCTGTCCAGAGACATTCCGCGTACACCCGAGGTGTTTCGCCCCATGTCGCGAACCTCTGACTCGTCAAATCGAATGGCCCGTCCGGTTTTGTTGGCCAGGATGACGGTACTCTCGCCATTGGTCAGGGAAGCGCCCAAAAGGGTATCCCCCTCCTTGATGTTGATGGCGATGATTCCATCCCGTCGGGGTCGACTGTACGCTTCGAGTCGTGTTTTTTTGATCTGTCCGTTTTTGGTGGACATCATGATGAAGTGGTTCTGGATATACTCTTCGTCATCCAGCGTTTTGACCGGGACAAAGGCCTTGATGCGATCCTCCTTTTCGATATCGATCAGATTGACAATGGCCCGGCCACGTGCCAGTCGGGATCCCTCCGGAATCTCGTAGACCCGCAGCCAGTAACAGTTTCCTTGTTCGGTAAAGAATAGGATGTAATTGTGGTTGGTTGCAACAAACAGATGCTCTACATATTCGTCATCCTTGGTTGTCGTGCCCTTCATTCCCTTGCCGCCGCGGCGCTGGCGCCGGTAGCCACTTACGGGCATTCGTTTGATGAAGCCTTTGTTTGAAATCGTGACCACGACATCTTCATCGGCAATCATGTCTTCGACATTGAAGTCTTCCGCCGAATAGACAATCTGTGTGCGACGTTCGTCGTTGTAGCGGCTCTTCAGGTCCTGCAACTCCTCCTTGATGATCGCAAACTGCTGATCACGGTTCTGGAGAATGCTTCGGTACTCGGAGATCCGATCCACAATATCGCGATATTCCTGGTCGATCTTGTCGCGTTCCAGACCGGTCAACTTCTGCAGCCGCATATCAAGGATCGCCTTGGCCTGAATGTCGGTCAATGCAAACTTCTTTCGAAGTTCCTGGTTGGCGATTTGCGGACTGGACGCAGCGCGAATGGTTTTGATCACCTCGTCCAGATTGTCGAGCGCAATCTTGAGCCCCTCAAGGATGTGGGCACGCGCCTCGGCTTGATCCAGATCGTACATCGTGCGACGGATGATGACCTCGACGCGATGTTCGATGAAATGGCGATTCAACTCCTTGAGATCCATCACTTTGGGGCGTCCCTTAACAAGTGCCAGATTGATCACCCCGAAGGTGGTCTGCATCTGTGTATACTTGTAGAGTTGATTCAGGACCACTCCGGCATTGGCTCCCCGTTTGAGGGTGATCACAATGCGCATTCCCTCCCGATCCGATTCGTCACGTACTTCGGAGATTTCAGAGATTTTGTCCAGATTGACAAGTTCGGCAATCTTCTGAATGAGCGTCGCCTTGTTTACCTGATAGGGGATCTCCGTGACGACAATCTGCTCGCGATTGCCGCGAAGCTCCTCCATGTTGGCACGAGCGCGGAGCGTGATCTTTCCCCGACCTGTCTCATAGGCCTCCTTGACTCCTTCATACCCGTAGATAATTCCACCGGTCGGGAAATCGGGAGCTGTGACCAACTTCATGAGTTCGGAGGTTTCAATCTCCGGATTGTCCATCGTCGCAACAACCCCGTCGACCACTTCACCAAGATTGTGCGGGGGCATGTTGGTTGCCATTCCGACAGCAATACCGGACGCACCATTAATGAGCAGATTTGGGAGCATGGACGGCAGTACCGTCGGCTCGTGGAGGGTGTCATCAAAGTTCTGCTGGTAGTCGACCGTCTCCTTGTTGATATCGGTCAGCATCTCCTCGGCGATACGCTGCATCCGTACCTCTGTGTACCGCATGGCGGCAGCCGAATCACCGTCGACCGAACCGAAGTTCCCCTGACCGTCGACCAACGGATATCGAAGCGAGAAGTCCTGAACCATTCGGACAATGGAGTCATAAACAGCCGAATCACCGTGTGGGTGATACTTTCCGAGCACTTCTCCGACAATACGGGCACTCTTCTTGTAATTCCGGTTGTGCAACATACCCAACTCACTCATACCGTAAAGTACACGGCGGTGAACCGGTTTGAGTCCGTCCCTGACATCCGGTAATGCGCGGGATACAATGACCGACATCGAGTAGTCGATGTAGGAGGATTGCATCTCGTTTTCTATGGCGATCGGTATAATTTTCTCACGGGCCATTCAGCGTCTCGTATGATTGGGTTAAAAAATCAGTGGATGGAGTCGAAGAATCTCAAATATCGAGTGTTGCGTAGCGGGCATTACGTTCAATAAACTCCCGTCGCGGTGCAACATCATCTCCCATAAGTGTAGAGAACATCTTGTCGGCAGCCGCCGCATTTTCGACGGTTACCTGTTGAAGTGTTCGGGTTTCGGGGTCCATTGTGGTCTCCCAGAGCTGTCCGGGGTTCATCTCTCCCAAACCTTTGTATCGGGAAACGTCAAACTTCTTTTTCTGCTTTCGGAACGCTTTGATGATCGAATCACGGGTCGGATCATCCCATGCATACTCAATCTGTCCCCGCGATGCGGTAATTCGATAGAGAGGGGGAGTTGCAATAAAGACGTGACCCTGTTCGATGAGCGGCTGCATGTATCGATAAAAGAAAGTGAGCAGGAGGGTTCGGATGTGAGAACCGTCCACATCGGCATCGGTCATGATGATGATTTTGTGATAGCGAAGTTTCTCAAGATCAAAATCCTCTTCTCCATGTCCGATACCGGCACCCAGTGCCGTAATCATTGCCTGAATCTCTTTATTCTCCAGAATCTTGTTGATTTTCGCTTTTTCCACGTTGAGGATCTTTCCTCGAAGCGGAAGAATCGCTTGAAAACTTCGATTTCGTCCCATCTTGGCGGATCCACCCGCAGAATCACCCTCCACAAGATAAATTTCACAATGTTCCGGATCGTTGATGGAGCAATCGGCCAGTTTGCCCGGCAGACCACCGCCGCTCATGACACTCTTCCGCTGAATCAATTGCCGTGCCTTGCGAGCTGCTTCACGCGCCTCCGCGGCCAGAACCACCTTCTCCAGAATCTGTTTGGCAATCTTTGGATTCTGTTCCAGATATTCCGAGAGCTTCTCGTAGACGACCACTTCGACCGCACTTTGTACTTCAGAGTTCCCCAGTTTGGTTTTGGTCTGTCCCTCAAACTGCGGTTCGGGAACTTTGACACTCAAAACACCTGTCAACCCTTCCCTAAAATCCTCTCCGGATATGGAGATCTTGTTGTTGCTCTTGATGATTTTGTTCTTCTCTGCATAGTTTTTCAGACAACGGGTCAGAGCACGTCGAAACCCGGAAATATGGGTTCCTCCCTCTCGCGTATTGATATTGTTGACGTAGGAGAAGATGTTTTCCGAATAGGACCGGTTGTATTGAAGAGCAAGTTCTACAGGAACCATCTCCACCTCTCCCGAGATGTAGATCGGTTCTGCCATCATGGTTTCCCGATTTTCGTCTAGATATTTGACAAAGTCGACAACCCCACCGGCGTAGTGATAGACTTCCCGCCGTTCTTCATCCTCCTCGTCCTCGAGTCGTTCATCGATAATTTCGATGGTGATCTCGGGATTCAGAAACGCCAACTCCCGCATTCGGTCGGCGACAATGTCGAATTTGAAATCTGCACCCTGGGTGAAAATCTGTTCATCCGGTTTGAATCGGATGATGGTTCCGGTCTTGTCGGTCTTGCCTGTTGACTGCAGGGGTGTGGTGGTTGCGCCATACTGAAACTCCATGACGTGAATTTCACCATCCCGGTGCACCTCGGCCTGAAAAAGAGATGAAAGGGCGTTGACGCAACTGACACCGACGCCGTGAAGGCCCCCGGATACTTTGTAGGTATCCTTGTCGAATTTTCCTCCAGCATGTAATTTTGTGAGCACGACCTCTACTGCAGGAAGCTTCAACTTTGGGTGCTCGTCGACCGGGATCCCGCGTCCATTGTCGGCAACCGTGAGGGATCCGTCTTCGTGAATGGTAATGGTGATACGGTCGCAATACCCGGCCAATGCCTCGTCAATAGAGTTGTCAACGACCTCGTTGATCAAGTGGTGAAGTCCTCTCTGTCCGGTATCTCCGATATACATGGAGGGGCGCTTGCGAACAGCTTCCAATCCTTCAAGGACTTGAATATTGGAAGCTTTGTAATCTGAACTCTTTTTATTCGCCATGAAAGCAGGTGGGTTGATTCGCGCTTGAAATAGGCTCTGTCACGGCGGAAAATAGTGTATATATGTACAAATACAAAGATTCAGGGGCGGGGTTACACTTGGGGGAGATCGGCCTTCTGGGGGCGAATTCAGGCGGTTTGGCGTGGGTGCTGTTTGTTGAAAGAATTCACAGATTGTCTTCTTGATGTTTCTGCTTTATTGGCTTAAATTTCAAGTCTATTCAAAAACTGTCAACGCTAGCTACACGGCATTATGGCTCGAAGGGACGATATTACAGGAAAACGACCGCTTAATGGATACCGGTCTTCCAAATCGAACAACAAGACGAAACACCGTTTCCATCTGAATCTGCAGAAACAACGGTTCTATGTCCCTGAAGAAGATCGATGGGTCACGCTCAAGGTGACGGCAAAGACGATCCGAACAATCAACAAGAAAGGGATTTCTGCTGTCCTTAAAGAGGCCAGAAAGAACGGAACGCTCGTCAAAGAGGTATAGGTCACAACTATGGCAAAAGGCAATCGAGTACAGGTCATTTTGGAGTGCACCGAAAAACCGGGAAGCTCCCGATACGTGACGATGAAGAATCGTCGAAACACTCCGGACCGGATGGAGATCAAAAAGTACAATCCGGTGCTGAGAAAGCACACGGTCCACAAAGAAATCAAATAGGCAGAGATCATGGCGAAGAAACAGGCATTTGGTGAGCAGGCACTACAGATGAAGGGTGCTCACCGCAAGATGGCAAAAGTGATTATCGCTTCCCGCAACAGTGAAGGAAAGTATGCGTACAAAGAGGCGATGGTCGACCAGGACAATGCACAGAAGTTCATTCAGGAGAATCGCTCCTGAAAAGGAACCGTGCCTTCGTAAAAGGTTGCATTCGGTAGACGAATGGAACCTTTTTTTTTGATACCATTCAGAGAAACCCCAGTCAAGAGAATCGATCATGACACTGAAAGAACGGATTCTGGAAGACATGAAAGTGGCGATGAAATCGAAGCAGAAGGACCGTCTTCGGGTTCTGCGTTCTCTGAAAGCGAAACTCATGGAGCGCGAAATTGACGAGCGCAAGGGAGGGGAAGCAACCTTGACGGATGAACAGGCTCTGGATGTGTTGGTGAAAGCGGCCAAACAGCGCCGGGAGTCTATCGAACAGTTTGGCGACGCAGGTCGCGACGAACTGGTTCAACAAGAGGAGGAAGAACTGGAGATCATCGAGTCTTATCTTCCGGAGACACTCAGTGAAGAGGAGGTTCGGAACATCGTGAAAAAAGCCATTTCCGATACCGGTGCGAGCGGCATGTCCGACATGGGACGTGTGATGGGTCAACTCGTGCCCAAACTGAAAGGCCAGGCCGATGGATCCGTGATCAGCCGCTTGGTGAAAGAAGAGCTGAACGGGTAACAGGCATGAACCTGTTTGATCTGATTCTCCTGGCGATCCTGCTCTTTTTTTCCGTTCAGGGGTATCGTAACGGGTTGGTACGTGAACTCTTCTCTGTTGCCGGAATTTTGACGGCTTTGTGGGTCATGACACACTTTCTGGACCCGATGGTAGAATGGATGAGTCTCTTTGTGGACGCATCTGAAACGGCTCTTCATGTCGTCGCTGCAACCATGCTTTTTCTCTCTGTCTACCTGCTTGCGCTCCTCCTCGCCCTGATTATTCAGAAAGTACTTGAAACCATTCACTTGAATGTCATCAACCGGCTGGCCGGTCTGTTGTTTGGCACACTGAAAGCCACGCTGCTACTGATGGCGATCCTGTTGATCACGGGACTGGTCGGGTTTCCCGGATCGGAAACGACCGATACATCGCTCTTCTACCCATTGTTGACGGACGCCATCCCGGAGCTGCTTGCAGAGTGGATCCCGGGGAGGTGGGTGCCGGATGCCTGGTTGAACACCTCCGTACCCGGAGAGACAGAGAGTTGGCTTCATTTCATACCTGACACATTTCATTACATAACGGAGACAGATAGTCATGCCGTCAATACGATCTTTGGATGAACAACTTGAATTGCTGACCAGAGGAGTCGTGGAGATTCTTCCCGAAGAGGGATTGAAAGAACGCTTGAAGGCTTCGATTCAGAAGAAGAGGCCATTGCGGGTAAAGTTGGGATGCGATCCGACGCGGCCGGACCTTCACCTTGGTCACTCGGTTATTCTGCGTAAAATGCGACAGTTTCAGGATTGTGGTCATCAAGCCATCTTGATTATTGGCGATTTTACAGCCCGAATCGGCGATCCGTCCGGACAGAACAAAACCCGACCACCTCTTACTCGGGAAGAGATCGTCGAGAATGCCAAAAGTTACCTCGAGCAAGCCGGTAATATCCTGGATCTGGAGCGTCTGAAGATCGTCTACAACTCGGAATGGCTCGGATCACTCACGTTCGACGATGTGATTCAACTAAGCTCCAAAATGACCGTCGCACGAATGATTGAACGGGACGATTTTTCGAAACGGTTCGAAGCCAACGAACCGATCTCTCTTCATGAATTTCTATATCCACTGGCCCAGGGCCAGGATTCGGTTCATCTGAAAACCGATGTTGAGCTGGGTGGAATGGACCAAAAGTTCAATCTTCTTGTGGGGCGTCATCTCCAACAGCTCGATGAACAGGAGCCGCAGATCTGCCTGACCATGCCGCTTCTGGTTGGGACCGACGGCGAAAAGAAGATGTCCAAGTCCTATGACAACTATATCGGAATTACCGAAGCGGCAAATGAAATGTACGGGAAGGTGCTTCGAATTCCAGATGAACAGATCACCGAGTGGTACGAATTGTTGACGGATCTTGATGCCGACGCACTCGAAGAACAGAAGCGGGAAGCGGAGATCAATCCAAGGGACGGCAAACACAATCTGGCACTCCAGATTACCAAGCAGTACCATGGAGAAGTGGCAGCCAAAGCGGCCAGAAGCTGGTTTGAGAAGGTGGTGATCCAGAAATCGACGCCGGAGGATGCGGCCGAATCGAGTGTTCCGGCCGGAGAGGCGGTTCGTCTGCTTGATATTATTTCCGATCTCGGCCTGACCGGTTCAAATGGAGAGAGCAAGAGACTCATGAAACAGGGAGGTGTGACCCTTGACGAGGTGAAAGTACAGGATCCCGGTTTCGAACTCACCCTGTCGGCGGGGGAGAAGGTGACGCTTCGGGTCGGGAAGCGAAAATTTGCGATTCTCAAAGCAGATCAGTAATTCTTCCCGGACCATCCGCCGTATACTGGAATGAAAGGAGTGATATGGGAACCAAATACGAAGGTGACAAAAAAGATGTCCGGACCCTGAACACCTACATCAAATTCATGCGGGCATACGAGAGCATGAATGCAAGACTGGCCCGCCATCTTTCCGAAAACTCCTTGACTCAGAGTCAATTCGGTGCATTGGAGGCACTCTATCATCTCGGTCCGTTGAATCAGCGTACGATTGGTAAAAAACTTCTCAAGAGTGGCGGAAACATTACGCTTGTGGTCGATAATCTGGAGCGCCAGGGTTGGGTCGAGAGGCGTCGGGATCCGGAAGATCGTCGTTCACTTGTCATTCACCTGACCCCGAAAGGGCGATCGTTCATCGACTCCCTGTTTCCGAAGCATCTGGCAAAGATTCGCGAGGAGTTCTCTGTTCTCAGTCCCGATGAAATGGATGAACTTGCAGATCTATGCTTGAAGTTGGGAGGTACCGGTCGAAGTGAGGGGGAAGCGTAAAACGGGTGATTTGACCCGTTATCCGCTTTACTTCCATCCATTGCCCGATGGGTGTAAGGTTTTGCTCCGGAGGTGTTCTTGTCAGAAAAGGGTCTCTCATGCAGACTCCGTCTCTGATGCTCAACCACCCCATTCCCCGTCTGACCATTCTCTGTTTTTCGGGATTTTTAACCGGTTCCCTGATTGAACCGTGGATCGGCCGGTTCAGCCCGTTGCTTCTTTTGTCCTCTCTGCTACTGGCGGTTCATTCCCTTCTGCTTTCCAGATACCCTCTCTCTGTTGACCCGAACGCTCGGAGATTCTGCACGATTGCATTGATTCTGTTTACGGTTTGGAGAGGAGTGGAGCCGATTCAACAGCACCGGGAGAAGGAAGAGTGGATCTCACGTTATCTTGTTCCGCTCGAAGAATCGGTGACGTTGTCAGGTGTCGTGAAAGAGAGCGGTCAAACCCGCCGGGGCAACGTTTGGATCGAGCTGAAGATTCAGGATGTGTCACTGGAGAGGGAGCGGACACGCGGGACAGGACGCATTCGATTGTATACAGATGAGACGGACAGCACGATGGGTGCGTATGCAAAAGGGGATCGGATGATTTCGCGTGTGAATCGAATTCACCAGTCTCGGCAGCGTGCTCCGATGTTGTTTGATCCACAGGCGTGGAGGTTGCGGGAGGGCTTTCATGCCGAAGCAAGTCTTCTGGAGGTGATCTCGGTTCATCGTCCGTCGGTAACAAATTGGAAGCGACCTGTCGAAATCGCAGCCTCCCGAATTCGGGCCCGGCTGAACCGAATACCTCTCGAGGAACCGATGAAGTCGACACTGCGTGCGATGTTGACTGGAGATCGATCGGGTTTGGACGGAAATACTGATGACCAACTTTCGAGAGCCGGTGTGGCACATGGAATGGCCGTTTCGGGACTGCATGTAGGCTTGGTACTGGCACCGTTTTGGTGGTTGTTTGTAAAGGTCCGGTCCCAGTGGAGCGGTCTTGTGGTCTGGTTGGTGACGGGTCTGGTTCTTCTTCTCTATGTAGAAATTGCAGATCAAAGTCCGTCGGTATCAAGAGCCGCCTTAATGAGCTGGATGGCTGGATGGATCATGATCCCGATGCGACGACTACCGACCACTCAACTTCTGTTATTGGCTGGAATGATCCTGCTGTTGTGGAAGCCGACCTGGTTACGACATCCGGGTTTTCAGTTGTCCATGGTTGCTGTTTGGTCCATATTGATGTTGTATGCACCGGTTGAACGGAAGTTGAGAACGTTTCTGACCGCAGCACCGATTCGAAAAACACTCTCCCTGGTCTTGCTGACAGCCATTCTCCAAATTGCCCTTGCACCCCTGCTGGTTTGGTGGTTTGGAGAGATTTCAATCGTGGCACCTGTGGCCAACCTGTTGGTCGTTCCACTGGTTCCCCTGCTGATGCTTTCGGGTTGGGTCTGGGTATCTCTCGATTTCCTGAGTATGGATGGCGTCGTTCTCCTCCGGGTTGTCCAGTGGATGATGGAGTGGGTTCTCTTCTGGACGGAGAGACTCTCCAGATTTTCATGGGCGACTGTGACACCTGAATGGTGGGTTTGGCTGGTGCTGGTACCGGCACTTGGCCTGAGTGCAAAAGGGTATTCGTGGGTTCGGGACAGTCGAAAGCGGATTCTGTTTTGGCAAATGTTGACGATTCTTCTGCTGCTTGGATCCCTCTTTCGTAACGTGAAGAGTCGCGAGCTCGTCGTAACTGTATTGGATGTGGGGCAGGGAGATGCGATCCACATTGAGACACCCAACGGATCTCATCTCTTGGTCGATAACGGTCCGGAACAAGCGTCGGAACAGGTGTTGATTCCCTATTTGAAGGCTGCCGGTGTGGACCGAATCGATGTTCTGATGATTACACATCCACACGCCGATCATGCGGGTGGCTTCGCTTCACTGGTCAACGAGATTGCGATCGGGAGTTACGTTCATATGTCGGGATCCGGGAATAGATTACTGTCGGAGGTTCGGAAAACAGGAAGAGTTCCGGCCCGGAACATACGTAGCGGAGAGTGGTTGAATCTGGATCCGGCCATACGGCTTTATATTCTCGATTCCCGGGTCGTGGATGCGACGGTGAACAACCACTCCCTGGTGATCAAGCTTGTCTATGGCGAGACATCGATGCTGTTTACCGGTGACGCCGAGCGAAGACAGGAGTTGAGTCTTGTCCGAACGTATGGAACGTGGTTGGATGTGGACGTGTTGAAGGCTGGACATCACGGGTCGAGGACCAGTTCACGGAATCTCTTTCTCCGATTTGTGAATCCGTCGTGGACGGTGATATCGGCGGGTTGGATGAATCGTTACGGACATCCGCACCAAGAGACGCTCACGCGATTGCACCGTCAGGGGTCCGGTGTGCGGACCACGGCAGTGTCGGGAAGTGTTCGGCTGGTTAGCGACGGTTTCCAAATCGAACCGAAACGTTGGAATTGATTGTCGGTTTGAATGCGAGACCGTGAAGATTTAACTTCGTACAGTCCCGAGAACCGGAGAGGTGCCCCCGATGAGTGAAGAGAAAAAACTGACATTTGAAGAGGCGTTGAATCAGCTGGAGGCAGTTGTCAAGCGACTCGAAGATCCAGAGGTGTCGCTCGAAGAATCGATAGACCTCTATGAGCAGGGGATGAAGCTCTCTGCATTCTGCAATGAAACGCTGGAGAGTGCAACGCTTCGTATAGAAAAACTCCATCCGGATCATGCCGGGGGAGAGAGCCCGCAATAGCCCGAAAGTATGAGTAGAGAGAATGTGAAGGCCGGCCCCCTGTTATCCGGTATCCGGACCCCGGTCGATCTGCGGCGATTGCGGCCGGATCAGCTATCGCAAGTGTGCGATGAACTTCGGGAGTACATCATCGAAACCGTCTCCATTCATGGTGGCCATTTTGGGGCCAGTCTCGGTGTGGTGGAACTCACAACAGCTCTTCACTATGTCTATAACACACCCAATGATCGTTTGATCTGGGATGTTGGACACCAGGCATACGGGCACAAAATTTTGACCGGTCGCCGCGAAGAGTTTCACACCAACCGACTGTATAACGGCCTCTCCGGTTTTCCCAAGCGGAGCGAAAGCGAGTACGATGCATTCGGTGTCGGGCACTCCAGCACCTCCATTTCGGCTGCACTCGGGATGGCCGTTGCCCGAGACCTGAATAAAGTCGACCGAAAAGTGGTTGCCGTCATCGGTGATGGCGCCATGACGGCAGGAATGGCCTTCGAGGCGATGAACAATGCCGGCGCCATGGACCGTGACATGCTGGTGATTCTCAACGACAACAACATGTCGATCGATCCCAATGTTGGAGCGCTCAAGGAGTATCTGGCCGAAATCACCACCAGCAAAACGTTCAACAAAGTACGGGACGAAATATACGACCTGTTGGGTCACTTCAAGGGGGCCGGCGATAAGATGCGAAAGGCGGCTTCCCGCCTTGAGCGGGCGGTCACAGCCGCTGTCACTCCCGGAGCTCTGTTTCAAGCTCTCGGATTCAAGTACTATGGCCCGGTGGATGGACACAATGTCGATGCTCTCCGTCGTCATCTTGAAGACCTGAGAACGATATCGGGCCCCAAGCTTCTTCACGTTGTCACGGTCAAGGGAAAGGGATTTGCACCGGCCGAGCGGGAACAGACCAAGTGGCACGCGCAAAGCAGCCCGTTCGACAAGATTACAGGGAAGTCTCTGGCTGAACCGGTTCGGAAACCATCCCCTCCCAAGTATCAGGATGTATTCGGGGATGCACTGGTCGATCTGGCCGAACTGGATGCATCCATCGTCGCCATTACTCCGGCCATGCCGTCCGGGTCCAGTGTCTGGCCCATGATGAAGCGTTTTCCGGAACGTGCATTCGATGTGGGGATCGCCGAACAGCACGCCGTTACATTTGCGGCCGGACTGGCCGCCGAGGGAATGCATCCATTTGCAGCACTCTACTCCACATTTTTACAGCGCGGTTACGATCAAGTGGTACACGATGTGGCCATACAGAAGCTGGCCGTTACCTTCTGTATCGATCGAGCCGGTCTTGTGGGAGCCGACGGTCCCACACACCACGGTCTGTATGACATCTCCTACCTTCGTTCGATTCCCAATATGGTTGTCTGCTCACCGATGGACGAGCAGGATTTGCGGGATTTGATGTACAGTTCGACTCTGCGGACAGAGGGGGCCTGGGCAATGCGGTATCCACGGGGTCGTGCGACCGGTATGGAGGTTCGATCTGCGTTCGAAGAGATTGCACCCGGTCGGGGCCGTGAAATCCGCCAGGGAGAGTCGATCGCGATCCTTTCATTTGGACCGATCGGCAACTACGTCTCCGAAATCCTTCCGGAACTGGATACGGAAGGGATCATGCCCGGACACTACGACATGCGTTTTGCAAAACCGCTGGATTTGAAACTTCTGGATCGGATCGTTGAAGAGTATGACTATCTGATTACACTGGAGGACGGAGCCGCACAGGGAGGGTTCGGTTCAGCAGTTGCCGAGGCGTTGATTTCGCGATTTGATCGAATCCCCGTCCGGATTCTGGGTGTACCCGATCGTGTCATCGAGCACGGAACTCAGCGAGAACTTCATGATGAGATCGGTATCGGGCCCGACGGAATTGCAGCAGCCGTTCGTACGGCACATCAACAGTTGGTGAAGTAGGGAGTCTTACGTGTCATATGAGCTTGAAGACTTTGACTATGACCTGCCCGAGTCCCTGATTGCGCAGCGACCCGCTACGCCGCGTGACCATTCACGGCTATTGGTCTACGATCGGGAGAGCCGAACCATTACAGACAGCCACTTTTATGATTTGCAGGACTGGCTGCCAGCCGATACGACCCTGGTGGCCAACAATAGTCGGGTCGAGAAGTGTCGACTCCTGTTTGATGGTGGAAAACGGGAAATTTTTGCCACACGCGTGATCAATCCCACGACGGTCGAGGCGATGACCCGACCCGGCCGTCACTTCCGGAAAGGGAAAAAAGTGGTATTGACAGAGCAGCTCTCGGCAGAGGTACTGGACGTTTCGAGGGATGGGTTGAGAACGGTGAAATTGAGCCATCCCCTTGATGATCCCCTATTTGACGAGGTTCGGTCCACCCCGTTTCCACCCTATATTCGCCAGGACGAATCTCTGTCGGAACGGTATCAGACCATCTATGCCCGTGATTCAGGTAGCAAAGCGGCTCCAACTGCCGGTCTTCACTTTACTCCGGAATTGATACAGACCCTGAGGAAGAGTGGAGTATCGTGGGAAGAGGTGACCCTGCATGTGGGACTGGGAACATTTGCACCTGTCAAGGAGGAACGGATCGAAGATCATGTCATGCATAGCGAATGGTATCAGATCGATTCAAGCGTAGCCGAACGGTTGAATCGGGCATCCCACATAACGGCGGTTGGCACCACGTCGGTCCGGGTCTTGGAATCGGCCGTTGACGGGTTGGGGAATCTGCGTGGAAAGGTGGGAGAAACCGATATATTCATCACTCCGGGGTATGAATTCAGACGTGTACAGTCCCTGGTTACCAATTTTCACCTGCCCAAGAGTACACTCTTGATGCTCGTTTCTGCCATGACGGGCCTGGATGAGATGCACCGAATCTATCGGCATGCCGTACGTGAGTCCTACCGGTTCTACTCATTCGGTGATGCCATGTTGATACGGTAGCCTGGTGGAAGAATGAAATTCGAAACAGAAATGGAGGTGACGACATGTCGAACAGACCCAAAATGGTTGTGCTGGACGGTTATACATTGAACCCAGGCGATTTGAGCTGGGACGAGCTGAACTCCCGCGGGGAACTGATCGTGCATGATCGTACTCCGGCCGAAGAGGTCGTTCAGCGTAGCAAGGGAGCCTCTGTCCTCTTTACAAACAAAACTCCGATCACAGACGAGATGATTCGTCAATTACCGGACCTTGCCTATATCGGGGTCATGGCCACCGGATTTGATCAGGTGGATGTACTGGCGGCTCGAAAGCACGGCGTTGTCGTCTCCAATGCCGCCGGATACAGTACGGATTCCGTGGCACAACTGGTGTTCGCACTCTTGTTGGAGCTCTGCCATCACACCCGTGTTCACAGTGATCAGGTGATGGACGGTGCCTGGTGTCGATCCGAAGACTTCTCTTTCTGGAACTATTCGCTCGTAGAACTGCACGGCAAGACGATGGGAATTATTGGATTCGGCACAATTGGAGAACGAGTGGCCGACATCGCCACCGGCTTTGGAATGAATGTGTTGGGATATCGACGAACTCCCGATGACCAGTCGGCGAGAAACAATTTTCGTTGGGGAACCATCGACGAGATACTGGAGGAATCGGATGTTCTCTCTCTTCACTGTCCGTTGGTGCCGGAGACCGAAGGCTTGATCTCGACCCATGAATTGAAGCGGATGAAATCATCGGCCTTTCTGATCAATACGTCACGAGGAGCGGTCATTGACGAACCGGCGTTACGGGTGGCTCTTGAGGGTGGAGACATTGCCGGTGCCGGCCTGGATGTGCTCTCGTCCGAACCACCACCAACAGACCATCCACTACTGGGGGCTCCAAACTGTGTAATGACCCCGCATTTTGCCTGGGCCACTGTCGAATCACGCCAACGTCTCATGAAGATCGTTGTGCAGAATCTGGATGCATTTTTGAGAGGCGAGCCGGAGAATGTCGTGAATGGTTAACGGCTCAGGGGGTGCTGTCCGGTGCCCCGCTCTCCTCGTCGTGACCCCGTTTGTACGCTTGGAGTATTTTTTGATTCATGTGCCGCTTGTAGAAGTTGTATTCATACTCGCTTACCGTGAAGCTGGACTGGAACGTGCCGTCATTGCACTGCACCTGTAGTCGTTTGGGACTCTCCGTCGCATGCACCTCTACGGCAATTTTTCCAATCCGATAGCTCTCCAGGGGTTCCTGATTGCTCATGAATTGCTCTGCTCCTGTAACGCTTGATTCAGAAAGCGGCTCAGATCCGACACACCCATGTAACCGCGACGATTGTCGATGACGTTGCCCTCTGAATCCATGACTACAGTATAGGGGAAAGCCGTGACTCCCATCATGGAGGCGAAGTCTCTTCCAGTCATCGTCTCTCCTTGATACTGGACCGGTTCATCCGAATTTCCGTTCACTTTGACCGGGTGGAAGGATCGATCGATCAGGGTTCGAATCGATTCGGACGGGTACACCTCACGCTCCATCTGACGACAGAACCGACAGCCGGATTCGTAAATGTCGATGAGTATGAACTTCCGGTTGTCTGTTTTCATCTCTCCGGCCATAACAATGGCATCCTGTAGTGAGAGCCAGTCCGGTGCATTTTCGATCTCGTCCGGTTGAATCTGTTGATAGGAGTAGTAGAGGAAGACACCCAGAAAGAGAGCAACAATCAGGGTCGTCCAGGCTTTTCGATTCATAATGGTTTCACCATATGATTCCTGTTGTCAATTTCGAGACTCCATGTCCTGCAATTGAGAGCGACGGATGGAGCATCCTCTTACCGTATCCGGCGAACGTTTGTGTCCCAAAAAAGAGTTTGATCGGGCACGATTCGCAAGTTAAGGCTGTTGAGTGGGACGTCAAAGCGATTCGAGAGTCGATTGTCCGGGTGCACTTTTAACCCTTTTAACATCTGCTTCGCCTATTATTCCATACTTGAGAGAATGCTCTTCGAGTAAATTCGACCTGAACTCACCAACCTATATCAAGAGTCACGAATGAAGTTCCCCAATTGGATGTTGATACCCGGCAGTCTTTGTATGCTGCTGTGGATGACAAGCTGTGGATCCGACACAGCAGACACGGATAACCGCTCGGGTTCTCCCATACCGGCTGTAGAAGCCATTCAGGCCCGGTTTGGGTCTCTCCCGTTGGAGGAGCGGTTGAGTGGTGTTGTGCGTGCAGAGAATCAGATAGAGATCTACCCGCGTATTTCGGCACCGGTCGAAGAGGTGTATGTCGAGAACGGAGATCCTGTTCGTCGTGGAGATCCTTTGGTCCGCTTGGAAAGTCGTGAATATGAAGAGAGGCTGAATCAGGCGAAGGCCAGTTTGAGAGTAAACGAAGCACGAGCCCGTCAGGCGAGGGCACGCGCAGACGAGATAAACAGCGAGTACAGACGGCAGGAAGTTCTGGCCGAACGGGATCTGATCAGCACGGCGGAGTTGGAGATGATCCAGGCTCAGCAGGCTTCGGCAGAGGCAGAGTATGATCTGGCTGTCGCCCAGGTCGACCAGGCCCGCTCGACTGTAAGCGAGATGGAAAACGAATTGAGTCGGACAGTCCTCCGCTCTCCGATCGAAGGTGTGGTTGGTGGTCGAACGGTGGAGATCGGTATGCAGGTATCCACCAGTAACCGTCTGTTTGTTGTTGGTGATATCTCCAGAGCCCGTGTTCTGGTGAGCTTGACAGAGAATATGCTCGGGTATATTGAGTCGGGACAGACGGCCCGAATTTTGTCCGAGTCGTTCGGGGATACCCTTCTCTACAGCGAAGTGAGTCGAATCTCTCCATTTCTGGAGGCCGGTAATTTCAGTACACAAGCCGAAATCGAGCTGGAGAATGACAGTGGGCACCTTCTGCCCGGAATGTTTGTGACGGTTGATATTCTCTATGGCGAGAGTGAACAGGCGACCATCGTTCCGCTCAGCGCAATCTATCGACACCCGAGGACCGGAATTGAAGGAATCTATGTGGCACCCGGGTTCGGAGTGGAAGTGGAACCGGTTACGGAAGTGGACAGTGACAACCCGCCACCGTTGAGTGAGCCGACGGAACTGGAGTTTCGGCCGATTGAGGTCATTGCGAGAGGAAGGGAATCGGCCGGTGTGGTCGGGATTGACAGCGGGGATTGGATTGTGACGATTGGACAGAGCATGATGGTGGGTAAAGATGACATGCAGGCCCGTATTCGGGCAGCCACATGGGAGCGAATATTGGCGATGCAGAGTTCACAGCCACAGCGAATTCTCCGACAGATGATGGAGCTTGAATTGGCGTCGGTGTCGTCATCCCAAGGATCCTGAGAACGCAAACAATTCATCGATTAATCCTACTATCATGGGTCTGACAGATCTTTCCGTTAAACGCCCCATCGCGACAACGATGGTCTATTTGATCGTTCTTGTTCTGGGAATTGTGGGGTTTCGGTATCTGCCGGTCGATCTCCTGCCGCCGATCGAGTTTCCACGGCTGACGGTTCAGGTTAGTTATCCCAATGTGGGACCGGAGGAGATCGAAAACATCATAACGGATCAGATGGAGAACGCCTTGTCAGGCGTCTCCAATTTGGAAGAGATGTGGTCCAGCTCGTCAGAAGGTCAGAGTAGTGTCAGTCTGATCTTCTCTCAAGGGATCAATTTGGACGAGGCAGCCAACGATGTACGAGCGGCCATGGATCGTGTTCGTGGTCGATTGCCCGATGAGGCCGATCCACCGCGCATCCGCAAGTTTGACCCGAACGATTTTCCAGTCATCATTCTCGGGGCCAAATCGAACCGACCGCTCGATGAATTGACACTGGTTCTGGATCGGGAGATATCCAAGCAGTTGGAACAGGTTCCCGGAGTAGGCGCCATTGACGTCTGGGGCGGGATCTATCGCGAAATACGGGTCAACCTGAAGCGGGACCGGCTGATCGCCAGCGGGCTTTCTGCACAGGATGTGACGGCAGCCATTTCGGCAGAGAACCAGACCATGCCGGGTGGCAACGTGCGACAGGGGGTCAGCGATATCTACGTCCGGACGCTGGGCGAATATCAGAGTGTGGATCAGGTTGCCAATACGATTATTCAGCAGGTAAACGGTCGACCGGTTCGGGTACAGGATGTAGCAGAAGTCGAGGATACGTACCGGGATATCAACCGAGTGATCCACATTGACGGTATTCCGATGCTGCGTATGGGAATTCGGAAGCAGAGCGGAGCCAACACGGTCGCCGTATCGGAAGGTGTTCAGCGTGAAGTAGAGCGGATCAACGAGATGCGGGACGACATGGAGTTGATGATCGTGACCGATCAGAGTGACTTCATTCAAGACTCGATACAGAATGTCCAGGAGTCGGCAATGTGGGGGGGACTTCTGGCAATTTTGATTCTCTATCTGTTCCTCAGAAACGGGTCGACGACGTTTATCATCGCCTTATCGATTCCCATTTCGATCATCGCCACATTCGGCCTGCTCTATTTCAATGATTTGACACTCAACCAGATGAGTTTTGGTGGACTGGCTCTGGGTGTCGGGATGATCGTTGACAACGCCATTGTCGTTCTGGAGAATATTGTTCGACTTCGAACCAACGGAAAATCGCGGGAAGAGAGTTCATTGAAGGGGACACGGGAAGTGGGTGGAGCCATCGTCGCTTCGACACTGACGACATCGGTCATCTTTCTTCCAATCGTATTCATGCAGACCATTACCGGTACCATGTTTCAAGAGCTGGCACTGGTTGTGGTTTTTGCGCTGGCGTGTTCGCTTCTTGTGGCGCTGACGTTGGTTCCCATGCTTTCCAGCCGTTTCATGACCATCAAGCCGGATCCGGACGAGTTGGAACCCAAAGGGAGGTTTCAGCAATGGTTCAGCCGACAGGAATCCAATTATGAACGGTTGCTCATCAAGTCTATTCGCCGAAAATGGGTGGTTTTTGGGACGACGGCTTTTCTGTTGACGGGTGCGATACTTCTCTGGGACAACATTCCCATGGAGTTGGCACCGGAGACAGAGGCAGACGAGATCTCCATCAATTTCTATATGTCGGAAGGTCTTAACATTGCCATCACCCAAGAGTATCTCGCCGAACTTGAGCAACGGGTTCGGGAGATCGTTCCAAGGGAGGAGGTCGATTATATGACAACCGATCTCCGTAATGGTCGGGCAGAAGTAGAGTTGGCAATGGTCGACCAAGAGTACCGTTCGATCAATTCGTTCGAATTGGCTGATGAATTGAGAAACAAACTGGAAGGAACCGTTCCTGGTGGGGTTGTACGAGTTCGGGCACAGTCCGGTCTTTGGATTCTTCGCCGCATTTTTGGGGGAGGTGGCGGAGACAACGAGGCGGTTCGACTCGAACTTCGTGGCTTTGATCTGGAGCGTGCAGACGAACTTGCCGACGAGATTCGCAACCGGATCGAGAACATACCCGAGATCCGGGGTGTTCGATCGGATCGACAAGATGGCCGCCCGGAGCAGAATATCGTCTTCGACCGGGAGAGAATTGCCGAATTGGGTCTGAGCGTTCGGGAGGTGGGACAAGCCATTCAGACCAATGTCGGGGGAAGCCGGGCGGGTATGTTTCGGGAAGGCGGAGAGGAGTATGACATTATGGTTCGTCTTCGGGAAGAGGACCGGATGAGCACACTCGATTTGGATAACATCTCTGTTACCACTCCTTCTGGTGAAGTGATTCCGGTCTCGACCGTGATCGATCAGGAGTCCGGCAGGGGTCCGACCAACATCAATCGGTACAACGGTCAGCGGATTACGGGAATTTCGGCAGACCTCGAGAGTGGTGTTCCACTCGGATACGCGATTGAACAGATTCAGGAAGAACTTTCCGGGATGGTTCTCCCCGAAGGATTCACACTCTCTTACGGAGCAGAGTACGAAGAGCAACAGAAGGCGCAACGGGATTTTATCATGTCGATTGTTATGGCCATTTTACTCATTTATATGGTGATGGCCGCCCAATTCGAGCGCTTCATGGATCCACTGATTGTGATGGCATCCGTTCCACTTGCACTGGTGGGCGTGGTCCCGGTGATGCTTTTGACGGGAACGTCGCTCAATATGCAGAGCATCATGGGAATCATCATGTTGATCGGAATTGTTGTCAACAACGCCATTGTGTTGGTTGATTACATCAACTTGATGCGGCGTGAACACGGTTTGGGTGTCCACGAAGCGGTTGTCCAGGCGGGTCGATTACGACTTCGTCCAATATTAATGACGACACTAACCACGGTACTCGGTCTTCTTCCACTCTCGTTCGGCTGGGGTGCCGGAGGGGAGATTCAGGCGGCTTTGGCTCGTGTCGTGGTGGGTGGGCTGACGGCGTCTACTTTGATTACCTTGATTCTGATTCCGGTGGTTTATATTAATGTGGACAGAGCGATGAATTGGGTACGGGAGGCGTCCGAACAGTGGAAGCGTCGTAGAGAAGCGACACCCGTGGCCGATCTCTCCTGATTAAACGGATGAACACGAGGCCCCATGCCCCGAAACGTTGGAGACCTGACTCTCTATTCGATCGATGATCTGCATGAGCTACTTGGCGTGAGCAAGGTGACACTGCGCATGTATCTTCGCGAAGGAAAACTCCGTGGACGAAAGCTCGGAGTCAAGTGGTTTGTGACCGAAGAGGCGCTCAGGGACTATTTTGACGGGTCCCCGGAGTCGGCATCCACAGACCGCTCCGGTTCCGGCAGATCACAGGATCAATTGTACCGCTATCGTGTCGAAGGTGTCAACGACCTCGTAAGCGAGACAGAGGAGTGTGA
>JBNJFK010000001.1:0-43783 GCA_051746765.1 Bacteroidota bacterium | reverse complement strand
GGAAGAAGTGCCGAAATTACAAGGGAAGTTCGCAGGTGCATCACCATTATGATGATGACAATGATGGTGATCAGAAGCTGCAGAGACAAGGCCTCTTCAAGAGTGCCAAGTGTCTCGTAAATAAGTCCGGTGCGATCATAAAAGGGCACAATTTTCACTTGAGAAATCGTGCCGTCGGATAGCTCCTTTGTAGGCAATCCGGCTGAAACCCGTTCGATCTCCTCTTTTACACTGTTGATGACCTTGAGAGGATTTTCTCCATAGCGAGCAACAACCACACCACCCACGGCTTCCGCACCGACTTTATCGAGTGCGCCCCGGCGCTGGGCAGGCCCGAGTTCTACTTGTGCTACATCCTTGATCCGAACAGGAGTATTGTTTCGCGAAGTAATGACACTCTCTTCCAGATCTTCAACTGATTCTATGTATCCCAGTCCTCTGACGAGATACTCAATCTGATTCATTTCGATCGTACGGGCGCCCACATCGAGATTGCTCTTTCGAACGGCATTTGCAATATCGGTCACCGTTATATCGGCTTCGCGCATGGCGGTCGGATCAATATCGACCTGATACTCTCTTACAAATCCGCCGATGCTGGCGACCTCGGCTACACCTTCAACTGCGTTCAGTGCATACCGTACTTGGAAATCCTGAATGGATCGAAGTTCGTGTGGATCCCAACCACCGGTCGGATTTCCGTCAGAGTCATGGCCTTCAAGTGTATACCAAAAAATTTGTCCGAGAGCGGTGGCGTCCGGTCCGAGGGCCGGCTGGACGCCCGCGGGCAGTGTCCCCCCGGGCAAGGAGTTCAATTTTTCCAGGATCCGGGAGCGGCTCCAGTAGAATTCAATATCTTCCTCAAAAATGATATTGATGGATGAAAACCCGAATACAGAGTTGCTTCGAACCGTTTTTACCCCGGGAATACCCAGTAATTGTGTTGTTAACGGATAGGTGATCTGGTCCTCGATATCCTGAGGAGAACGTCCGGGCCACTCGGTGAATACAATCTGCTGATTGTCACCAATATCCGGAATTGCATCGACCGGCACGGGATCACGTGGAAGGATGTCAATATTCCAGTCGAATGGAGCAGTGGATATTCCCCAGCCCGCCAGTGCAAGGAAAAGCAGCAGGGAGATGAGTTTATTTTCCAGAAAAAAACGAATCATTTTTCGTCTCGTATTCAAAAGGCTGTCGCACCGTCCATTCAGACGGGCGAAACCGATGGGTCATTCACCGGTTTGGATCTGTTGTTTCGAGGTGAGTGTCAGACAACAGCTGTGTAGGTCTGCGAACGTGTTCGATTGGTGTATATGACTACATATGCATATGACGGGAATTACCCGAAGGGGCACCACCGGACGTCACGAACGATCGCAGAATGTAAAGAGCTGTCGTCGGATGTGGGACGAGCGTCTAGTTCAGAATTGCTTGATGTGCCAGCCAGATAGGCGGTGGTGATCCTGGAAGAGATCTCAACTCATTTGACAGGAGATCATTGGAGGGGACGGGGAGCAGATCTTCCACAGTGTCGACATGGTCGGTCAGTGGTTGATCCGGTGCTGGTACCACCCCTTTGGATGCAGGTGTCGCCTTCAGGGTGCAAGTACAAAAGTATGTGCCCGTGCAGTGACTGTCCCGACTCTCTTTGTCGGGAGCCGATTCGTCATCGGTCGGACAACAGTCGTGTGTCGTCTCCGGAGAGCGGTCTGTCGACTCTACGGAATGAGTCGACTCGGACATGCGGCCAGGTGCTGGCTCGGCAATCGCCGGGACAAGAAGCAGCAGGATCAACAATTGTCCTGCGGTGTTCCACACTCGTCTGGGAAGTGATCGCTGCACGATGACGTATTCGGTTGGTGTTCGATCCAATCTGTCGAACAGCAATATACGTTATTTTTTTTGGAATGGTGAAAGTGGGTAAAAAGGGGTCTGAATCGTGCGTCGATGGATCTCAAGGGCTCTTTATTGGGGGAGATCTCTGTTCAGTTATTAGTATATTTATTTCTATCTTTTGAGGACGACTGAGAGGGTCTTTCGGATCCACAAAAATGATTGATTTCAACCCAATAGACGAACCAACATGGCCAAGGTCGAAGTAGTGATGCCCCAAATGGGCGAATCCGTAATGGAAGGAACGGTCATCGAGTGGAGCAAGGAGATCGGAGACTCGATTGAAGTGGATGAGACTCTTCTCGAAATTGCGACCGACAAGGTCGATACGGAGGTTCCGTCTCCCGAGAGTGGGATTTTGATCGAGATTTTGGCCGGTGAAGGGGATACGATCGAGGTCGGGCAAGCCATCGCTGTGATCGAGACGGATGCCGAGAAGGCTGCTGAGGCCACGTCAGATGCTGAAACCGGGGAATCTGAAGAGGCTCCGACAGAGACGGAAGAGACAGAAGAGGAACAATCGGACGAGAACAGTGACCCGTCGGAAGAGGAGCGAGAGAATGAAGCCCCCGCACCTGCGGGATCGGGTGAGACCGATGGCGAACGGATTGACGTGGTGATGCCGGCGATGGGCGAATCCGTAATGGAAGGAACGGTCATTGAGTGGTCCAAGAGTGTCGGGGATACCGTCGAAGTAGACGAGACTCTTCTCGAAATTGCGACCGACAAGGTCGATACGGAGGTTCCGTCTCCCGAGAGTGGAATTTTGATCGAGATTCTGGCAAATGAGGGGGACACGGTCGAAGTGGGACAGACGATCGCCGTGATTTCAAAAGGGGAAGCTGCCGCGACTGCTTCCGGAGCCGCTGCTGCGGCTACGATCTCAGAGGAGGGATCCGGTAAGGATACTAGCGATGAACCAGCCGAAACGGCACCATCTCGCAGCAGTGAAGAGATCTCTTCGACAGGAGATGACGGACGATTCTACTCTCCGTTGGTACGTTCGATTGCGAAGGAGGAGGGAATTTCCAAAGCCGAGTTGGAGCAGATTGAAGGGAGTGGTAAAGGCGGGCGAGTGACGAAGGAAGATGTACTCGCTTGGTTGAATGAGCGTGACGGGTCAGAAGCGACCAGTCGCCCGGCAGAGGATCCGTCTATGGTACGTGCACGTGCCGCTGCCGAAGGGGGAAGCAAAGGAAAGATCTCTGCCGGAGAACTGGAGGTCAAGCGGCCCGAGCAGAGTGTGGAAGTGATCAAAATGGATCGGATGCGCAAGATGATTGCCGAGCACATGGTCCGGTCCAAGCAGACTTCGGCGCATGTGAGCACATTTGCCGAGGTGGATGTAACCTCGATTGTAGAGTGGAGGAATCGGAACAAGGCCAGTTTCCAGGAGAAGGCCGGGGTCAAACTCACATATACACCTATTTTTGTAGAAGCGATTATTCAAGCGATCCAGGAGTTTCCACTGATCAACAGTTCAGTCGAGGGAGACGAGATTCATTTGAAAAAGGATATCAACTTCGGTCTGGCTGTTGCGCTCGGTGAGGGGGGCAAAGGAGGGTTGATTGTACCGGTCATCAAGCAGGCACAGGAGAAAAACCTGGTCGGGTTGGCCAAAGTAATTCACGAAGTAGCGGACAAGGCACGAAACAAGGATCTGAAACCGGATGATCTGGTTGGCGGAACCATTACGTTGACCAACTATGGAAGTGTCGGGAATCTGATGGGCACTCCCATCATCAATCAGCCACAAGTGGCCATCATCGGAACAGGAGTCATCACCAAAAGGCCGGTTGTAATCGAGAGTGGTGGTCAGGATGTCATTGCGATTCGAAACATGATGTTTATTTCCATGAGTTACGATCATCGGATCATCGATGGAGCTCACGGTGGTGCCTACCTGAGTCGGGTGAAGGAGCTTCTTGAAAACTTCGACGCCAACCGGCCGATATAAATTCCGAATCTAAGAATCGATTCTGCAATTCGAGGCCGGTGTTGACGTATTCCGGGTTTCTGCAGAAAAGACAGTACGGGAGTAGATATGTTGGTAACCGGCTCCATTGACGAGATCAGAAGCACCGTGCGACTCTGGAAACGGGAGCGACTAACAGTGGGGTTGGTTCCGACAATGGGAGCACTTCACGAGGGGCATCTGCACCTGATCCGTCAACTTCGCGAGGAGGTAGACCGGGTCGTCGTATCCATATTTGTCAATCCGACGCAGTTCGGGCCCGGTGAAGATTACAAGACCTATCCCCGGACACTGGACGACGACCTGAAGAAGTGCAGAAAACTGAGAACAGCCGCAGTCTTCCACCCCGATTCATCGGATATGTATCCCGCCGATCCCCAGCTCTCCATCGAAATTCGGAGTCTCAATGAACACCTTTGCGGGGCGAGTCGTCCCGGCTTTTTCGAAGGGATTCTTCTTGTCGTCAATAAGCTGTTCAATATCGTTGAACCGGATGTAGCCATTTTCGGTCAGAAAGACTTTCAGCAATATCAAATCATCTCCCGGATGGTTCGTGAGTTCAACCATCCTGTGCGTTTGCGGATGGCCGAAATTATTCGTGCCAATGACGGATTGGCCTTGAGTAGCCGGAACAGTTACTTGAGTAACCAGGAGCGCCTTGTTGCCCCTTCCCTCTATCGTTCTCTTCGTTACATTGCCCATCAAATCGAACAGGGGGTGTCGGATCCCTCCTTGTTGGTTGAACATCAGAAGCGCGAGTTGGAGGAAAAAGGATTCAAAATTGATTATCTTGGAGTCTATTCGGCAGACGAGCTGATTCCGGTAGACGAGGTTGTACCGGGCCGAAACTATCTGCTCGCTGCAGCTGTTTACATAGGCGAGACTCGATTGATCGACAACCTGTTACTCTCTCCCAAGATTTGAAATCCATGAAACTGACCCTATTCAAATCGAAGCTGCATCAGCTGACGGTGACGGAAGCAAACCTGATGTACGAAGGGAGTATAACGATCGACCAGGAACTTCTGGATCGGGCAGGTATTCTTCCCTACGAAAAGGTGCAGGTGGTCAATATTACCAACGGATCCCGCCTGGAGACCTATACGATTTCAGGTGAACCCGGAAGCCGGGTCTGCTGTATGAACGGTGCTGCCGCGCGCCTGGCACATCCGGGAGACCGGATCATCGTTATCGCCTATGCTCAGATGGATCCGGAAGAGGCGCAGGACCATACCCCCAGAGTCGTCATTGTGGACGAGAAGAATGAACCGAAGCAGGTTCTGCATGGAACGTTGCCGGAGAGCTCGTTTGATTTGACGACCGGCGAACCGGTTTGATCTACTTTTTCTCCTTTGCCTGTATTCGAAGCCGATCCAAAAAGAGAGCGGAGGTTTGAATACCCCGATCAAAATCTTTCAGTGAAAAGCTCTCGTTTGGGGAGTGAAGTGCGTCTTTGGAGAGTCCGAATCCCATCAACACGGACGGGGCTTTCAATTCGTTCATGAAATCGGCAACAATCGGGATGGATCCTCCCTCCCTCGAAAAGAGCACCTCTTTTCCGTAGACTTCCTGGAATGCTTCGGCTGCTGCCTGGATCCCGTAGAACCCGGGATCGATTCGAACCGGATGCCCGCCATGGTGTGTGCGTATAGATACATGGACTGTCTTCGGTGCAATGGATTCAACGAAGTCTTGAAACAGTTCGGCGATTCGATCAGGGTGTTGGCTTGGAACGAGGCGCATACTAATTTTGGCACCTGCCCGTGCAGGGAGTACGGTTTTGGCTCCTTTCCCCTGATAGCCACTCCAGAGACCATTTACATCCAGTGTTGGCCGAGCGGTTGTTCGTTCCAGTGTCGTATACCCCTTCTCGCCGTGCAAGTTCGGAGCATCGAGAGAGGACCGATAACGGTCTTCGTCGAACGGGAGTCGGGCCATGGTGGCTCGCTCTTCATCGGTCAGTGCTTCGACATCATCGTAGAACCCGTCGATCAAGATACGACCATCTTCGTCCTTCAGTTTGGAGATGATAACGGCCAGGGCATAGGCCGGATTCTCGATACCACCACCATAGACACCGGAGTGCAGATCCCGATTCGGCCCGCGAACCTCGATTTCCATATACGTGAGCCCCTTCAGACCGTAGGTGATCGAGGGCTGATCTTCGTCAAACATGGCGGTGTCAGAAATCAATACCATGTCACAAGCCAACAGCTCCCTGTGTTCGCGTATGAATGGTATCAAATGAGGCGACCCGATCTCCTCCTCCCCTTCAAAGAGGCATTTTACATTCACAGGCAAGGTTCCTGCCGTTTGAAGCCAGGTTTCGATCGCTTTCAGATGGGTATATGATTGCCCCTTGTCGTCACTGGCTCCTCTTGCATAAACTCTGTTTCCCAGAATCGTCGGTTCAAACGGAGGGGATTTCCACTCTTCCAATGGGTCGGGGGGTTGAACATCATAGTGACCATATATGAGGACGGTAGGTAGTGATGGATCCTCTTTCCACTCTCCATAGACTACCGGATGGCCACCGGTCTCCATGCAGCGGACATGACAGAGTCCGGCCTGATTCATCTTCTGTTCCAGAAAACCGGCAGCACGTACGATTTCGTCTGTCTTCTCTCGATCTGTACTAATGCTCTCAATTCGGAGAAACTGAAACAGTTCATCGCGAAATCGCTCGCGTTCTTGCTGGATGTATGCCAGTTGTGGTTCAATGGACGGACTCATGGAGCTCCTTGGTAGGTTCGAATCTGTTGAGGATGGACCCATCCCGTGCGCCCATTTTCGAGACGAACAAAACGGAACGGGGTGTCGCTGGCCGGAGATCTGTCTGGAAAGGTAACCCTGTACCCTTCGTAGAGGTTGGCAATGACGGCACTGGTCGAGTCGGGTTGTATGTAGACGGGGGTTTGATCCCCCACTTGAATTCCGGTTATTGTCTGCACTTCTCTCCACTCGATCGCTGCGGAAGAGAGCAAAAGCGCAAATGCGAAAACTGTGGCGGTGTAGAGGCCGATGCGTATGGCACGGCTGTTACGGCCTTTGAGTTGAAGTATAATCCAGAGGATAACAAGCAGATGAAACAGAATGATGGAGGTCCAGAGCAGTTGATCAGCACCGGGTTGATCTCGAAGCTGTAAGAGCAGGCGGTTCCACGGCAGTGGCGGGAGTGTGGCAGACCGGCGAGCCAGCATCTCTTCCAGGTGATTCAGCGCTTGCTCGGATTTCTCCTGCCAGTGGTCAAATCGTGAAGTTCGGAGGAGATAATATTTGGCCAGGCCCAACGAGTCTGATTCAAGTGCTACCATGGCTTGGTTCCAGAACAGTTCGGGAGTGTGATGGCCTTCAGTCTCAAGCTGCTGGAAGAGCGAACGCGCACGCTCCAAGTCACCTGATTGGAGTTCTTGGGCCGCTTCATCAAAGAGCGCTTGTTGGGCCTGTCCCACCTTTGCCAGGGAGAAACTGATCAGAAGAATAATGCAGAGTCGAATCACAAGATCCTCCGTAGTTCAGTGAGGAGTTCCCGAGTCTGTTGCAGCTCCTTTTCCAGCGTATGGTTCATCGACGCAGGAGCGTATCCGATCGATACAAAGCGATCCAATACCCGTTTCAGACGTGTAGCAAGTTCCTCCCGACCGCTGTGTTGCAGGACCTCCTGAACCAGTCGCTCATCGGAAAGTCCGGCGGGCGGAAGCCCGGTTCGATTGGCAATATATCCAGATATTGCATGGTGGAGATGTTTGCATGCTTCTGTTGCGTGTCCATTCCCATTGGCTGATTCGGCTTGCAGAAGGCGCTCCTCGACGAGATCCCAGGCGTGGTGTGCACGGGCGAACCGATCGTCGGTTTGCAGGCGACGACGGTAATGCAAAACTCGTTGCCCGAACCAGAGAAGCAACAGGGGGGTGACCAGCAGCAGGAGGGGCCATCGGACACTCCACCCATACGATTCACTGGATGTCCAGTCAACCAACCCGGTGTAAGGTTCCAGTAGTGCATGATCGGTATTGCGACTTTCATCAGCCATTTCTGCAGTTCGATCGACCTGAAGAGTCAATGCCGCCAGGGTTTCGTAGCGATAGGTCTCCTGATCCGGATCAAAAATCGCAATCGTGACGGGTTCAAAGGTTAGAGTGCCCGGAGAACGGGGGATAAGTTGCTGCCGAAACGTTCGAGTTCCGGAGATGATGCCCCCACGTCGTTGCAGGTCGCTATCCTCGGATGGTGGATAGTTTTCAATTGATCCCGGGAGTGGGTAGTCGGGGCGAGAGATGAGCGGAAGATTCCCTGTTCCCCTAAAGGTTGTCACAAGTTCAACGGATTCACCCGCCCTCATCTGCGAGCGACTCAGTTCGCGATCGACCTGAAGGTCTCCGACAGCTTGTACCTGAAGGCCGGAGTCGGGAGCTTCGGGCCGCCGTACTTCCAGTTCAAGAGGTTCGGTTTGAAGGGTAATACGTCTTTGGTTACTACCCAGTCCACCGAATACGGACCCGAATGGATCGTTGCGTCTTGCAGGGGTACGGACACCGAGATGGAGTTCAAACGGCTGGAGAGCGACCTCTCCGGGGCGGGTGGGGAAGAGCGCAAATTGGAGCAACCGGGCTCGACGGTATCGTACACCGTCAAGCATAACGCTTTCAACTTCGGGTTGACGGTCATTCTGAAGATCTTCTCTCCAGAACCCGTCGGTTCGCCATCCGACAGCAGGTTGCCATGAGATAATTTCCAGCCCTTCCCGGAAGTATACGATCAAATTTGCAATCAGCTGTTGGCCGACATAGGGATCCTCGTCCGTGACCTCCATCTCGGCAAAGAGGTCGGGCCGTTGATTGTCGGATGAAGTGGCGGTGGGCTCTACGATCTCGAATGAAATCGGGCGGGAGTGATACGTCTCTCCATCTACCTCTACGTCGATGGCTGGCACCGTACTCTCTCCGACAGTGCCCGCGATTAAAACCCAGGAAAAGCGAAGTTCGGTCGTTGTTTCTCCATTGATCATGGAGACTCTCTGGCTTCGGGAAGGGGTTGGATTCACATACTGTAGTCCTTCTATATCCGGAGGCTTTGGCAGACGAGTAGAGCCGATCTCCTCTCCACGAAGAATCAGGTCCAGTTGAACTCGTTCCCCTTCGTAAACTGTCTGTTCGGAGAGTTCGGCATGCACCTCGAATCCGCTCTGTGCATGAACAGAAACCGGAAGAGAGAACCAGAATGCGAGCAAGATCCAACTACCAATTCGCATCGTTGGACTCCTCATTCTCCGATGTTCGATTTCTCTGTTCCAGAAGTTCCCGCTCCTGTTGTTGAAGAGCATCGAGAAGACTTTGGGCCTCCTCCGGACTCATCTGCGAAGGCGGTGGGGGTGTTCCATCCTGTTGATTGTCGGACGGGGGCTGATCGCCTTGCGGGGGAGACTGCCCGGAATCCTGTTCATTGTCCTCGTCGTCGGATTCTGATGAGTCTGAATCATCCGGATCGGATTCCTCATTCTCTGACGACTCAAGACGCCGTTTGGCCAATTCGTAGTTGTGCCGGGCATCGGCGTCTTCAGGGTCGTTTTGCAAAGACTCGCGGAATAGACGAACCGCCTCCTCATACTGTTCCAAACCACTCATCACGTGCCCTGCATTGTAACGGGCTCGTGCACGGTCCGTGGGGGATTCAAACAGATCGTGCGCCCGGTCGAACGCCTCCATGGCAGTCTCGGACTCCCCGGTTTGAGCAAGTGCGGTACCCAGGTTGTACCAGAGCCGGGGAGCATCCGGTGTTTCACGAAGTGCATCCCGATAGAGTTGGACAGCAAGGGGATAGTCCCCCTCTTTATAGGCTTGATTTGCCTCGCGGGCCGTGTCGTTTGTTGGCCCCGTCAGCCAGATCCAAGCGAAAAAAATCAGAAATTTCATTCCATCGTTTCGACCGCAGACAGTGTTTGTTCATCCAGCTTCATATTCGAGTAGACATTCGAAACATCGTCATTGTCCTCGAACAACTCCATCAATTTGAGATTCGATCGAGCCGTATCGATGTCAACGGCTACTTCGGTCATCGGAACCCGAATCAATTCTGCCGACTGAATCGCAAGGTCGGAAGACTCCAGCTCCCTGCGAACATCAAACAGCTTTTCACGGGCTGTTGTCACGATAAAGAGTTCCTCCTCCTCCTTCTCGATATCATCTGCTCCTGCATCAATCGCCATCAGCATGAGATCCTCTTCATCCAGGTTTTCGGCCGGGATCTGAATGACTCCTTTCTGCTCGAACAGATAGGCAACGGATCCGTCGGTCCCCAAATTGCCACCGGATTTGCTGAAAATGTGACGGATCTCTCCAACGGTTCGATTGTAGTTGTTGGTGGTTACTTCGATAAAGTAGGCGATCCCTCCAGGACCGTATCCTTCATACGTTGCCTCTTCATACTGACCTGAGCCGTCATCCAGCTCTCCGGTTCCTTTTTTGATGGCACGTTCAATGTTGTCTTTGGGCAGATTGACTCCCTTGGCATTCTCAATGGCAAGAGCGAGCCGTGGATTGGTTGTCGAATCTCCGCCACCTTCCCTGGCAGCCACGGTAATTTCACGGATATGCTTGGTAAACGCTTTGGCGCGTTTGGCATCCTCTTTGGCTTTTTTGTGGCGAATATTCGCCCATTTGGAGTGTCCTGCCATGGTATTTTCCCTGTTCTCTTTATTTCTCGATACGCAGTTAAGTGACGCGAATCGTGGGTAGAAATCCGGGCGAATCGACCCGGATCGCCAATATAATGGAATTGGAAATGTTCACCTAATGAAGGACGTCCCGGGGGTGCTCCGAATCAGTAGATCCCGTGAACCGGGTGAAGCCGTTTTTGTATCTTTGGGCTCAAGACGGGTGGATGAACGGGATGAACGGTTCGACCCGGCACCGGGTTCTTGAGGTAACGGACTGTTCATTCAGGTAAATCGAAGTAATCAGAGGGAAAGCAAAAATGGAAGAGTCGATGAAAATCGGGATCGTCTGTTATCCGACGTTTGGCGGTAGCGGGGTCGTAGCAACTGAGTTGGCCAAAGGATTGGCTTCCCGGGGCCATGAGGTTCACATGCTCAGTTATGCACGGCCCGCTCGTCTGGACTCCTTCGAAACAAGAATTACATATCACGAAGTCGATTTGAGTAGCTATCCTCTGTTCGAATTTCCTCCCTATGATTTGGCGTTGGCCAATGTCATGGTCAACTTGATCGAGTACGAAAAGCTGGACATTTTGCACGTGCACTATGCCATACCGCACGCCACCAGTGCCTATCTGGCGAAGCAGATTCTGCAGGAGGCCGCCGCTCATGTGCCGATCATCACCACGCTGCACGGAACCGATATTACGATCGTGGGTAGCGATCCGACTTACAAGAAAGTGGTGGATTTTTCGATTAATCAGAGTGATGGAGTGACGGCTGTTTCTAACTATCTCAAGGAAGAGACGCATCGACTATTCGATATCCGAAAGGAGATACGTGTGATTGCAAACTTTATCGATTTGGAGCGATTCTCCCGAAAGGATGATCCCGAATTTCGGCGTCAGATCGCTCCTGCCGGTGAAAAGATCATCGTTCACGTGTCAAATTTTCGTGAGGTAAAGCGTGTACCGGTTGTGGTGAGTGTGTTTGAGCGGATCCTGAAGGCGGGAATTCCGGGACGACTTCTGATGGTGGGTGACGGTCCCGATCGGAACCGTGCGGAGCAACGCTGTCGGGATCTCGGAATCTGCGACAAAGTAAAATTCATGGGAAAACAAGAGCACGTGGAGAAAATTCTCTCCGTCGCGGATCTGTTTGTCATTCCATCCGGAAGCGAGACGTTCGGTCTTGCTGCACTCGAGGCAATGGCGTGCGGGGTTCCGGTGGTCAGTTCCAATATCGGGGGGCTGCCCGAGGTCAATTTGGAGGGGGAGACCGGATACCTTTGCGAATTGGACGATGTGGATACCATGGGACAACGCTCAATCGACATTCTTTCGGACCCGAACCTGCATGAACGGATGGCATTGGCGGCTCGCGAACAAGCCGAGCGATTCGAGCTCTCTCGATTGGTCACCGAATACGAGTCCTATTATCGGGAAGTTCAGGAGTCGATGCGCTTGATCAAACAGTAATTCGGAATCTTCATGCAGACATGCAGATAGGGTGCAATTTGGTTCAGGTCAAAAAAAGTGAAAACCTTTTGTAAGGTGAGTACTTTTTTCCGCTCATACTATCGGTCATGAGCTTCTGTCGGGTTAGTGTCTTCGGTTGGCATTTGATCCGGGTGGCTGGTTGGGTGCCCGGTTTGTGATTATCCGGACGGAAGAAGAACTGTAACTAAACGGCGGTTGGTTATGCAAAAAGTATTCTCCGAACGTAGGCGTGGTGTGCCTCGATCTCTCCGGTCACCGGATCCTCGTACAGGGTGGATTTCAGTGACGTTTCAATTTCTTTCAGCGAACGAGTTGGGGCTTTTCCATCTGGCAGCACTTCTGAAGAGACATGGATACCGTGTTCGAATAGAACCTACCGACATTGCCAGACGCAGAAGTTGTCAGGCGACTGGCTGGATTTTTGTCAAAGAGGCTGAGTTGAACCAACTCTGTCTGGAGATGATTTCACTTGCCGATCGGTTTCGCGTGATCTTTGATCGGTGGGATCTGGAAACAGAACGTTTCTGTTTGTGAGGTGAATCTCAAGCTCGTAGTTTGTGGTCCCTTTTGGTTCGCAGTTGGACCGGAGGGTTGTCGGTGAGAGATCGGGCCGCTTTGGGTTCGGTACCGTTGCTCATAAAATGAGGACCAACAGACACCCGTATGAACTACTCTTTCTTTGATTTTCTGCAGCTGGTAGGGGCACTCGGGATCTTCATTTTCGGGATGAAGGTCTTCAGTGACGGACTTCAAAAAGTGGCCGGTAGTCGTCTTCGCTCCATTCTGAAAGGGATGACCACCACCCGCTTCAAAGGCGTTTTGACCGGATTCGGTGCTACAACCATCACACAATCTTCGACTACAACTACCGTGATGGTGGTCAGCTTTGTCAACGCCGGTCTGCTCACATTCATCGAGGCAACCGGGGTTATCATGGGAGCCAACATCGGGACCACGGTTACAGCCTGGATGGTTTCGATTTTTGGATTCAAGATGCAGATTACGCCGATTGCGATCAGCATGATCGGAATTTTCTTCCCGTTTCTGTTCTTCGGGAAAGAGCGGATGAAAAACCTGGCCGAAGCAATGATCGGTTTCGGTATCCTGTTTATTGGTCTCGAGTTTATTAAAAACGGTGTCCCGAACATCAACGACAATCCGGAGATGTTTGCATTTTTGGACTCGTTTACCGAGTTCGGATTCCTCTCCGTTCTCCTGTTTGTGGGAGTGGGAACCGCATTGACTCTTTTGACACAATCGTCCTCTGCGGCAACTGCCATTACACTGGTGATGTTGTTTGAAGGGTGGATCACTTTCCCGATCGCAGCAGCCATGGTGATGGGTGAGAATATCGGGACCACGGTCACGGCCAATATTGCTGCACTGGTCGGGAATGTTCATGCGAAACGAGCGGCCCGGTTTCATTTGGCGTTCAACGTGATTGGAGTCATCTGGATGCTCATTGTGATGACTCCGTTTTTGCGTGGTATCGACAGTATCATGCATGTCTTTATTGATGACATGACATCGGTCTTCAATACGGACGCCGCATCGAGAGCCAATGCGACGCTGGCGCTCTCCCTGTTTCACTCAGCCTTCAACATTTTGAATGTGGTGTTTTTGATCGGGTTTGTTCCCCGACTCGTCAAGTTTATCGAGAAGATCCAAACTGAAAAAGAGGACAAGAGCGCATTCCGTCTCAAGTACATTTCGTCCGGTTTGATGGCGTCACCCGAGCTCTCCATCACACAAGCCCAACGGGAAGTTGAACAGTTTGGGCGATTGGTAGAAAAAATGCACTTCAGTTTTGAAGGGCTCTTTTTCAACAAACAAAAGCGAGACGAACAATTCCTGGAGAAGATTCGGAAGCGCGAGCAAATTACTGACAATATTGAATTGGAGGTGTCCGAATACCTTACACGGATCTCCGGGTTCAACCTGTCACAGTCGGCGACTCGGCGTATTCGGGCCATGCACAGTATTATCAATGATCTTGAACGGATCGGTGATCTCTACTTTCAGATGTCCAAGACCTACGAACAGATGAAGTCGGAGGAGTTGACGCTACCCGATAGTGCAGTCGAAGAGATCGCCAAAATGTTGAATCTTGTTCATCAAGCACTGCAGCTGACTCGTTCCAACCTGCAGGTTGAGTCGGACGAAGAGGTCGACCTGAGAGGAGCGATTGATTTTGAAAACCGGATTAACGACTTGAGGGATCGGTTGAAAAATGCTCACTACGAGCGACTAGAAGAGGGAGTCTATAAATCGAAGGAGGGGGTCATCTATCTTGATTTCCTGGCTCGGTTGGAAAAAATCGGGGATCATATTTTGAATGTGAATGAGGCGATGGCGGGGAAAAAGCTGAAGGCTGCGTTTTCCCATATCGAAGACATGATGGATGGCTGAGCAGCAGGCTTGATCGCCCGTCACGGGAGAAGTGATTCATGAAGAGACCCCATCCGCCCTTGAACACAAGGGCGGATTTTTTTTGTCCTGTTCGGAACGATGACGGGTGCCCATTCGTTTAAGGCAATACAATTTAATATGAAACAAAATAATGGAATAAGGTAATGGCTACAGAGACAACACGTTGGGCAATCGACCCTACACACTCCGTCATCGGATTCAAGGTCAAGCATCTGGTGATTTCAACAGTTACCGGAACGTTCAAAGAGTTCAGCGGTCAACTGGAAACGATGGGAGAAGATTTTGACGGGGCTTCAGTGACGTTCGAAGCAAGCATCGATAGTATCGATACCGGCGTGGCAGACCGGGATGCACACCTGAAATCCGCCGATTTTTTTGATGCCGAGAATCATCCGAAATTGACATTCAAGTCTACTTCATTCAATAAAACAGGCAAAGGGGAGTACGATCTTGAGGGAGAGTTGACCATTCGGGGAACCACCAAGAAAGTGCAATTGAAGGCAACGCATGGCGGAACGGCTGTGGATCCCTATGGTCAGACGAAGGCGGGCTTCGAAATTTCCGGAGCCATCAACCGAAAAGAGTTTGGACTTGAGTGGAACGCAGTGACTGAAGCCGGAAGTGTTGTCGTTGCAGACAAGATCAAACTGAATCTGGATGTTCAGGTAACTCAAGAGTCCTGATTCGAGGCTACTCCGGTGCCCCCCCGGACGTCGAGAAACAAAAAAAGGCGCCTCCCGATCGGGGGCGCCTTTTTTATTGAATTTGACGATTGAATCAGGCAGCCAGAACTTTGGAAACGGCTTCTGCAGCTTCCTTGAGAAGTACAGCTGAAATCACATTGAGATCGCTCTCGTCAATGATCTTTTTGCCCTCTTCGGCATTGGTACCCTGCAGTCGTACAATGATGGGTACATTCTTCACTTTTTCTGCAATCTCGGGATCCTTGATCGCTTCAATCACTCCGTTGGCGACCCTGTCACAACGGACAATTCCACCAAAGATGTTAATGAGGATTGCTTTCACATTTTTATCTTCCAGGATAATCCGGAATCCGTTTTTGACCGTTTCGACATTGGCTCCTCCACCAACATCCAGAAAGTTGGCAGGATCCCCACCGGAAAGTTTGATGATGTCCATGGTGGCCATGGCAAGTCCGGCACCGTTGACCATACAGCCAACATTTCCGTCCAGTTTGATGTAGTTGAGATCAAATTCGGACGCTTCTACTTCCGTTGCGTCTTCCTCTGCAAGATCACGGAGATCGGCAAATTCTTTCTGCCGGTACAGGGCGTTGTCATCGAAGGTAAATTTCGCATCCAATGCAAATACATCTCCGTCCGGTGTTGTGACCAGAGGATTGATCTCCACCATGTTGGCATCCGTTTCGTCATAGCACCTGTAGAGTGCATGGATGAACTTGACACCTTTTTTGAAAGCATCTCCCTTCAATCCCAATGCAAATGCGAGTCGACGTGCCTGGTTGGGTTGCAGGGGCATCCCCGGTTCGACCCACTCCTTTACAATCTTCTCGGGTGTCTCTTCTGCAACTTGTTCGATTTCGACGCCGCCTTCTGTGGAGACCATAATTACATTCTGACTGCGGGCACGGTCGAGCAAAATTCCGAGATAGTACTCTTGCTCAATTTCCACACCATCGGTTACATAGATTGTTTTGATCTCCTGTCCCGCTTCTCCGGTCTGAATGGTAACGAGCGTGTCGCCAAGCAAACTGTCAGCAGCTTCGCGAACATCTTCGATGGTTTTGCAAAGAATGACCCCTTTGGCATCGCTCTTTTTGGTACGACCTTTTCCCCGACCACCGGCATGAATTTGTGCTTTAACAACAAACAGTGTAGCCCCTTCCTTCTTCATCCCTTCGGCCGCCTTGACAGCTTCTTCCGTAGATGTTGCCGGAATGCCGGCCGGTACAGCAACGCCGTAGCTTTTCAGAATCTCTTTGGCCTGATACTCATGAATTTTCATAACGGTTACGCTTTGATCGGTGATCCATTCAATGGGGTAAAAATGCGCTCAATAATAGGGATATACGGCTCTAAAAGAAAGCCAACTCAGTTAAACAGCCTCTGTATGCTTCTCCTTGCAGGATTCGACTCAACGGGTCGTTTTGTGTCGAAAGTGAGTTATGAGTAATTTTGTCCGGAATCGGAGACGGAGCGGGATGACGCGATTGAAGAGTGCCGAAATTATGTCTGCCAATGACCTGACGCGTACCTACAGAAGGTTTGCCTGGCAGATCGTTGAGCCATTCGAAGACCCTTCGGCACCCGCCATTGTCGGGATGCAGACACGGGGAGTCTATATGGGCAAGCGAATCGCACGTGTCATGGAAGAGCTGCACGGCGTGCGCCCCGATTTCGGGACGCTCGATGTCACCTTCTTTCGGGACGACTTTCGATCCAAGTTGAAGATGCCGGCGGTTCAGGTGACCGAAATTCCTTTCGATCTGTATGACCGGGACGTCGTTCTGGTAGACGATGTGCTCTACACGGGTCGAACCGTTCGTGCAGCAATGGACGCTTTGATGTCGTATGGACGTCCTCGATCGATTCGGTTCTGCTGCATGATCGACCGGGGTCACCGGGAGCTTCCGATTCGAGCAGACTATATCGGACTATCCATCCCGACACACCAAAGTGAAGAGGTGCGTGTCAAGGTCAGGGAGCTCGATGGAGAGGATGCCGTCTATCTGGTCGACGGTAATTCGGGAGACAAGCGTGAGTAAAAACAACGAGTCGATGAGCGAAGGTTATTCGTTTCAACAGAAACATCTTCTGGGCCTTAGGCACTGGTCGAGAGAAGACATTTCGTATTTGTTGGAGCAGGCGCAGTCGTTTCGGGAGATCCTGGACCGTCCGGTACCCAAGGTTCCCACACTGAGAGACAAAACCATCGTCAATCTTTTCTACGAGAATAGTACACGAACCCGTCTCTCCTTCGAACTTGCTCAGAAGCGAATGGGAGCCGATGTCGTCAACTTTTCAGCATCCAACTCCAGCACCAGTAAGGGAGAGTCGCTGAAGGATACGATCCGAAACATCAGCTCCATGAAGATCGATATGGTGGTGGTTCGTCACGAAAGCCCCGGGGTTCCGGATTTTCTGACAAAACAGGTAGATGCAGCGATTATCAATGCAGGAGACGGGGCACATGAACATCCGACTCAGGCACTTCTCGATCTTTTTACCATGCAGCAAATTACACCTTCTCTCAAAGGCCGGAAGATTGCGATCATCGGAGATATTGCCCACAGTCGTGTTGTACGCTCCAATCTGATCGGGCTCTCCAAGATGGGCGCGGAGGTGACCGTTTGCGGGCCACGGTCCATGATGCCTCTCTATGTACAAAGTCTTGGTGTTCAGGTCTCTCACAATCTGGAAGAGACTCTTGAGTGGTGTGACATTGCCATGGCGTTGCGCATCCAGTTGGAGCGGCAGAACGACAGAACGAGCCTCTTCCCTTCACTGCGTGAATATCATCAGACATTCGGTATTCGGATGGAGCATCTGGAACGATATCCCGATTTTATCGTCATGCATCCGGGCCCGGTCAATCGAGGGGTGGAATTGGATAGCCTGGTCGCCGACAGTTCCCGCTCGGTTATATTGAATCAGGTGACCAACGGGGTAGCCGTGCGAATGGCGGTTCTCTATTTACTTAGCGGCGGAACACGAATGTAGCGAACCGGTTGGCTACTGCGTATGTGGCCCCGATCATTATGAACAAGATTCGGAAAAGAAAACGAATGAAAAGAACAGGAGCGCAGAGTTTGCGTCACTGGTTGCGAATTGGAGTTGGTCAGCTGTTTCTGATGGTTGGGATGTTCATCACACCTCTGCAGGCACAGGCCCCGGATCAGATGGATCGAACCCTTCCCGACTCTCTGACATTGACGTTGGATGAGGCGGTCGAGTTGGCATTGGTCCACAACTATCTTCTCGAGAAGGGGATGCTGAATCTGGAATTGGCAGACGAGCAGATCCGTCAGGCATGGGGCACCGTCTACCCGCAAGTGAGTGCAAATGGTTCGTATACCCGGAATTTGAAATCACCCAACCCGTTTGCCGGATCCGATGCCGGTGGATTGTTTGATCTGTTCGGTGCAATGGAATGGCTCAATTACAACGAATCTGCCCGAACCGATGGGGACGGATCCACAACGCCCCTCACCTTTGAAGAGTTCATGGATCGCCAACAGCAAGGGATGCAGGATGCGGGGGTTACGCCGGCCAGTAGTGACAATCCGTTTGCCATCGACAATCAGTTCAACTTCGGGTTGAGTGTGACGCAAACACTATTTAACGGAGCGGCATTTGCGGCCATTCGGGGAGCCGAGCAGCTCAAAGAGATGAATCGGGACGAATTTGCGGCCCAACAGCAGTCTGTAGCCGATCAAATCCGACAGATGTTCTATGGTGCACTTCTTGCACGTGAGCAGGCAGACGTTCTTCGTGCCAGCGTCGATCGATTAAAGGAGACCGTTCAGGATACCAAAGCTTCTGTAGAGGCGGGTATTTTGTCCAACTATGAGAATTTGAGCGCCGAAGTGGAGCTTGTCAATTTGGAGACGGAGTTGATTTCTGCAGAAAACAGGGCAGAACTGGCTGTTCTTCAACTTGGGTTGACAATCGGCATTCCTGTGGAAACGGAGTTGACGTTACGTGGTACACTTGAAGTGGATGATACCACCGTCGAAACGTTGCAGGAACCGGGATACGATTTGGAACTGGCACTGAATCGACGCCCGGATCTACAGCAGATCGATGGTTATATCGAGCTGTTGGGCATTCAGAAAAAGATGGAGAAATCCCGGTATTTTCCAACAGTACAGGCGTTTCTCAATACTGCGTACATCGGTCAGGTTCCGACGAACAGAGAGAATGTATGGAGTGATCCGGATACCCCCTTCACGTATCGGACTGAAACGCGTGGATTTTTTGATGACTCTTATTGGGATTCAGCGCTGGCAGTCGGGGTTCAATTACAGTGGAGCCTCTTTGACGGGTTTCAACGACGATCTCGAATGCAACAACGGAGTATCGAGATCAAACAGGCCCGAATCGATCGGGAACAGTTGAGGAACGGGATCCAACTGGAGATTGATCAGGTACGCCGGGAGATGGAAACGGCTCGACAGCGGATCCGAAGCCAGGAGCGAAATTTGGAGCGCGCCAATCTCAATTACGAACAAGCAAGCCGACGTCTGACGGAAGGGGTCGGTACGGCTTTAGAAGAACGGCAGGCGTCATCCCTTCTGGATCAGAGCCAGCTTGCCTGGTTGTCGGCGGTTCACGATTTACTGGTCGCCCGTAGCCGATATGATCGAATCACCGGCCAACCGGTACTTACTTACTAACAGAGCGCGAATATGAGAACGAAAACGATATTCTCGAAACAGATTGTGGCTCTTGCCCTGATGCTTCTTTTGGTGTCCTGCGGAGAAGAGGAACAGAGTGAGGAGAGTGAACAGGTACGTACCGTAGCCGTGGAGACATTGGTGGTCGACCGGTTGCCGTTTGACGATCACGTACGACTAAGTGGCGTGGTGGAGGCAATCGAAGATGCGACCATATCTGCAGAGAATTCAGGCCGTATTCAATCCATCGCCGATCGGGGTGATCGGGTTCGGCAGGGAGATGTGATTGCAGTCATGGACAGCCGGTTGAGCCAGGCGCAATTCGAAGCAGCAGAAACAGGCTATGAACTTGCGGAAGATACGTTTCGACGATTGGAACGTCTGTATGATGACGAGATCATCAGTACACAGGATTATTTGAGCGCCCGCGCCCAACGGGATCAAGCACGTGCCAGTATGCAACAGGCCGAAAAGCAGCTGCAGGATACCGAGATCAAAGCTCCGTTTTCAGGGCGCATCGAGGAGAGGTTTGTTCAAACGGGTGAATTAACGGCTCCCGGAGCCCCTGTTGTTCGATTGGTTAATACAGATCGCCTTCATGTTGCGGCCGGGGTTCCCGAACGGTACAGTGGTCAAATCACGGAAGGTGCTCCTGCAGAACTGGTACTACGAGCACTCGGAACGCAGCCGATCACTTCGGAGGTGACGTTTGCCGGTGATTTGATCGATCCGGGAACGCGAACCTTTCCGATCGAAGTTCAACTCTCGTCCATGGAGGGCCAGGTGAAACCGGAGATGGTGGTCGATCTTCGAATTCGGAGAACAACGTTGGGCGAGGCGATCATGGTCCCGCGAACGTCTCTGATCCGGGACGAGGAGGCGATTTATCTCTTTGTGGCGGGATCCGATGACGAGAACCGAATCGCAGAGTTGAGAGAAGTACACACGGGTGTTTCATCCGGCTCACTCATTCAGATTTCATCGGGGTTGGAGCGAGGGGATGAGGTGGTAATTTCCGGACTCAGTACTCTGAGTACCGGAGATCGTCTGCAGATTGTCGGACGTCATGAAGCGTCCACCTGGATAGAAGAGGCGCAGTATGAAACTGATTGATCTGACACTGAAAAATCGAACCGTCATCATCGTATTGACAGCGCTGTTGGTGGTGGCCGGATCTTTTAGTTATCAAGCCATTCCCAAGGAGTCCAATCCGTCTGTCGCCATTCCGATCTTTGTGATCAATACAGTCTATCCGGGGATTAGCCCGGTCGACATGGAGTCTCTGGTAACCCAACCGATCGAACGTGAACTACAGGGGATTACTGGAGTCAAGGATATCCGGTCGACGACCACAGAGAGCTTCAGCAGTGTAATTGTGGAGTTCAATCTGGACGTGGAAATCTCCGAGGCGAGTCAGAAAGTGCGTGAACGTGTCGATCTCGCCCGTGCCGAACTCCCGCCGGATGCAGAAGAGCCGATGATCGTTGAGATCGATCTGGATGATATTCCGATTATGACGGTCAATCTTTCGGCAGACTATCCGATCTCCCGACTGACGGAGCTTTCAGAGGACCTTCAAGAAGAACTCGAAGCCTTTTCCGGTATACGGGAGGTGGAAATGGTCGGTCAACTGGATCGCGAGGTTCAGGTACAGGCCGATCTTGCGGCACTAAACGGGTACGGTCTCTCGCTGGGTCAACTTGTCGGGGCCATCCAGGGACAAAACCTGACCATACCGGGCGGGACGATGGATGTGGACCGGATGAGCTACCTGATCCGGGTGAGTGGTGAATTCGAACGACCGGAAGAGATTGAGGAGCTGGTCGTGGCTCGAAACATGAACGAAGAGTCGAGCAGTACCGGCTTGGTCTACATGAGGGATGTGGCCGAAGTAGTCTTCGGATTCAAGGATCGGGACAGCTTTGCACGACTTCGTGCATACCAGGTGGATGAGGAGGGGGAGCCGGTTCCGATGGATCCGTCCGAAATCAGGGATGCACAGGTGATCAGCCTTAATGTAAAGAAGTCACCGGGTGTCAACATTCTGGATACAGCCAACGAGGTGAAGTCGATTCTGGAGGACCGCCCGATGCCTCCGGGAACCCGGGTACTTGTGACCGGCGATCAGAGTGATCAGGTGCTGACGATGATTTCTGATCTGGAGAACAGCATTATTAGCGGAATGCTTTTTGTAATCCTTGTTCTCGTCTTCTTTCTCGGCATACGGAATGCGTTGTTGGTCGGGACGGCAGTTCCTCTTTCGATTTTGGTCGGATTTATTGTCCTGCATGCCATGGGGCAGTCGGTGAACTTCATTATACTCTTCAGCTTGATTATTGCGTTGGGGCTTTTGGTCGACAACTCTGTTGTGGTAGTCGAGAATATCTATCGATTTCGTGAGTTGGGTCACTCCCGGTTCGAGTCTGCGCGTTTGGGAACGAATGAGGTCGGATATGCCCTGATCGCTGCAACCGCAACACTGTTGGCGGCCTTTGTCCCGATGGTTTTTTGGCCCGGTATCATCGGTCAGGTAATGAGTTATCTCCCCATGACGCTCATTATTGTTCTACTCTGTTCCCTTTTCGTAGCCCTGGTCATCTATCCAGTCTTGACGGCATATCTGGTTCGTCTGGAAGACGAACCACGGAATCCGACTTCCCGGTTTGTGATGGTGACATCCGGTGTTTTGCTTCTGTTTGCTCTGCTTGCCGTAGGAATGGCCAATGTGACGACACTCGTCGTTTCACTGTTGACGGTTCTCTTTTTTACAGCCGGGTATTATTTTGTGATCAAGCCGCTTTCCCATCGGTTTACGCATCAATCTCTTCCAAAGATCATCGAAGGATATCGCTCTTTTTTGAACTGGATGCTTCAGCGTGATTATCGTGCACGATACGCTCTTTTACGGAACACGGCGGCACTTGGAGCTCTTTCACTGGCTGCGCTGACAGGTCTGGCAGGATTGATGGTTGGCTCCTTCTCTCCAGCAGGGAATCTGCTCTATCCTGTTGCTGCCGTTCTGGGCGGGATCGGTGTAATTCTTCTCTTTGTCCACTTGGCCGAGGCGATCTATTTGGGCGGAAAACAGTCCATCATCGTCGGTGGCATTTTGGCGGGGATGATTGTATTGATTCTCGGTACGGTCTCCCTGTCACAAGCGGTAGAGGGAGATGTATGGATTTCACTATTGGCCCTCCCCTTGTTAGTCATTTTGGTGGGTGGAGCCGGCCTGTTTCGAAGGAAAGAGACTCCTTTGATCCTGACGGACAATCGGGCACTGCTTCTCAATTCCGTCATGGCTGTTTTGATCTCCATCTTCATACTGTTCGGGTTGGCACCGACGGGGGTCGAATTCTTTCCCCAAACGGATCCGAACAACATCATAGTTGAACTGGAAGGCCCCATTGGAACCAACATACACGCGAGCAATGAAACGGCTCGTGAAGTACAAGACCGGATATACCGTCTAATGGAGGAAGATTCGATGGTAGCCGCGGGAATCGAAAATGTGCAGACCAATGTCGGTGTGAGTGGGGACCCTTTCTTCGGTGGCGGGGCACAAAGTCCGGAAAGAATCCGGATTACATTGAATCTGGTCGATTTTGAAGATCGTGCAGAACCATCCAGTGTGACACTCGGCAAGATACGGAACGTGGTACGGGATATTCCCGACATGATTATCAATGTCGATGGAGAACAGATGGGTCCTCCGACCGGTGCACCGGTCAATATTGAAATCTCGGGTGAAGATTTTGGTGAAATTGTCCGCATCGCAGAAGAGATAACGGACATGTTGACAGAGGCCTCCGTTACGAACGAGATCCCAGGATTGGTGGACGTTCGCAACAATGTGAGTGGTGGTTTACCTGAGTATCAGGTTCGGGTCGACTACGAACGGGCCAGTCGATTTGGATTGAACATGTCAGACATTGCCCAGACCATCCGGATTGCGAATAACGGGTTCGAGGCGAGCAGCTGGCGGGACGGAGAAGATGAGTATGATATCATGGTGCGACTTCGGGAAGAGGACCGGCGGGACTTGGAGAGTTTGAGAGACCTCAACCTTGCGACAATGGATGGAATGGTTCCGTTGGTATCCGTTGCCGACTTCGTGGAGGGGACCGGTCTGGGGTCGATTACACGACTCAATTTGCAGCGAACGGCGACGATCGAAGGACAGGCAGCCCCCGGTTACAGCGGACCTGAAGTGTTGATGGAGGTGCAAGAACTGCTTCAAACCTACCAGGAAGATCTTCCACTTGGATATTCGATGGAATATACCGGCGAGAACGAGGACCAAGAGGAGTCCTTCAGCTTTCTCTCCACAGCTCTGTTGATTGGATTTGCACTTATTTTTATGGTGATGCTTGGCAAGTTCAACAGTGTTGTTTCCCCGCTGATTATTATGGTAGCTGTCGGTCTGAGTTTGACCGGGGTACTGCTTGGATTGGTCCTGACACGTACACCTTTCGGGTTAATGACCTTTATCGGTGTCATCTCCCTGGCGGGGATTGTCTGTGTAAATAATGTTGTCTTATTGGATTACGTGAAGCAGCTGACCGATGGAGGAATGTCCAAGCGAGAGGCGATTGTCGAAGCGGGTGCCATCCGGTTTCGTCCGGTATTGCTGACGGCTTTAACGACGATATTGGGATTGGTGCCATTGACATTCGGGATAAACATCGATTTCGTCAATCTCTTTGTAAACATGAATCCCAATATCCAATTTGGATCTGAAAGCACCGGTTTTTGGGGCCCGATGGGGATCGCAATCATCAGTGGGCTCACATTTGCCACCTTCTTGACATTGATTGTCGTACCAGTCCTCTATTCGGCATTCGACTCGGTCTCCATTCGGCTTTCTCGATTGGCAAACGGGGAAACAACATCGGAAGACCAGGAATCTGTTTGATTTTCGTATCTTCCGGAGCGTTTCAGAACTACAAAAGATCTTATTTTGATTCAAAGATTACAGACGGTATTTCTGGTACTTGCAGCTGTCGTGAATGGAGCGTCCATCTTTACCCCACTTGCAGGTCGAGCTATGCAGGATCCCAAGGGATGGATCGGCATTCTCTATCTGGGATTTTTGGCCGTATCCCTGGTGTTGTCACTTTATGCCATTTTCCTCTACTCCGATCGCCGGAAACAGATGCGATGGGTCCGGTTCGCCGGCCTCGGACAGGCCGGGACCGTGGCGATTGGGGGTGCCATCGCCTTGTCATTGGGTGGGATAGGGACATTTATGATTCAAGAGCTTCTCTCTCTGCTTCTATTGCTTGTAGCCGCGTTCTCGTTGTGGCAAGCACACCGCTTGATTCGAAAGGATCAGGAGTTGGTGGATTCAATGAACCGCATTCGTTAGGGGAACGATACTCTTTTAAAACCAGTTTAGACAAAAGGTTTCAGAGTTGACGGTGAATGGTAACGAACAACCTCGTGCATGATACATGCTGGCCCACTCCAAGTCGGACGAAGGCACGTACATCTGCTGACGCTCCTTTTTTTCCTGTTTCTGAGCTCTTGTGACAGTAACACCGATTCAGAGACGGAAACAGTGGAGAGTCAAGAGGGTATGATGGAATTTCCGGATCCTGTCGAAAGGGATTTCCAGGAGATCAAGCAGAGTGGTGTGCTTCGTATGATTACGCACTACAGTTCCAATACCTATTTTCTTCACCAAGGTATGGAGGTCGGTTTCGAATATGAACTTGTTCGGGCCTTCGCAAGGGAGCATGATCTGGCTTTGGAAGTGGTGATCATCGATGACCAACAAAACCCGTTCGAGTTGCTGAATCGTGGCGAGGGGGACTTGATCGCAGCCAACTATTCTGTCAATAAAGAACGATCCCGAATCGCTTCGTTCAGCCGTCCCTACAACCTCGTGGACCAGATGATCGTCTTCAGCAACCAGCTGGAGGAGATTCCTGCCAGTCTGGACGAGTTGGTCGAACGTCAAATCCCGATCACAGTTGGAAGGAACAGCTCCTATTACCCTACCCTCAAAGCGCTTCAGGATCAGGGTGTAGAGCTGAACATTGATCTGGTCGAGGGGGGAGTCGATACCGAGTCCCTGCTATTCCAGGTAGCAGAAGGTCCCCACGTTGCAACCGTATCTGATGACAACATGTTTCACGCGTCCGATCGATATCTGGACGGACTGCTCCCCGGGCCGGTGATTGCGGAGAACGATACCATTGCATGGGCAACCCGTAAGAATGCGCCTGAACTTTTGGATCGCATGAACCGCTTCCTCTATCAGCACTTTCGTTTTACGGCTGACAGCGAACGGCCTCGTCGCTCGGAACTTCTCAACATTCTTCGTAAACGGTATTTTGTAACAGGTCCTCAGCTTGCTGAATACTACAACCCGGGTGTTCTCTACCAAAGTACCGGACTGATCTCCCCTTATGACGAACTGGTTCAAAGCGTAGCCGATTCTCTCGATTTGGATTGGTTGATGCTTACAGCCATGATTGCTCAGGAGTCCAGGTTCAATCCTTCCACTGAAAGCTGGGCAGGAGCTGTCGGTCTGATGCAGATTATTCCGCGCTTTTCCGATGTAGAGCTAGACGAACTTTACCTGCCGGAAACCAATATACGGGAGGGTGCACGCATCTTACGGGATCATCTCGACCACTATGCGTATTTGGACAGCCTGAACCAGTGGTCCTTTGCACTGGCCACCTACAATGCCGGTTTGGGGCACATGGCAGACGCACGTCGACTCGTAATTGATCGGAACGGGAATCCCAATAATTGGGAGGAGGTGGCTGAGGCCTTCATGATGCTCATGCAGCGAAGGCACTATCAGGATGCCCGGCATGGATTTGCACGAGGGATCGAAACGGTTCGTTACGTCGAAGAGATCATGAACCGATACCAAATGTATCAACGGATCGTCACACTGGCAGAATCCAGGGGGGGACTGCGTTATCCCGGGGTTATGGGTGCCGGCCTTCTGGCGTTCCCTTGACGACAATCAGCGTAAAGTCGTCTGCTTGAACGTGGTTGGAGAAGCGGTTGACGTCCTGAATGATGGCATCCATGATGTTCTGTGGCGACTTGTCGCGAACCCGATACAACAAGTCGATCAGTCGCTGTTTCCCGTACTCTTCATCCTTCTCGTTGAACGCCTCCGTGATACCGTCTGTAAAGCAGACCAACAAATCTCCCTCCTCCAGTTGCACATCGGTCTCTTCATAAGGTGTCACCGTCGGGACTACACCCAGGATCATTCCGCCTTCACGCAGTTCGGCAACTTCATTCGACTGCTTTTTCAGAAGCAAAGGCGGGTTGTGACCGGCATTGATATATCGAAGCCGGCGCTCATTATGGAAATATTTGGCCCAAAAAAAGGTGACAAATCGATCGCTGGGTGTATTATGGAAAATGAGATTGTTGATTCGGCCGGTTGCCTCGCTCAACGAGATTGGAACTGGCAAAAGTACATGAAGCATGGATTGAAGGTTGGCCATTAGCAGAGCGGCAGGAAACCCTTTGCCCGAAACGTCCCCGATAGCCAGAATGTGATTGCCGTCTGGTGAGGGAACCACATCGAAATAGTCGCCGCCGACGTGCTGGGAAGGAACATTGCGAGCCGAGATGTTCAAACCCGGAACCTTCGGAAGATGATCCGGAAAAAGACCGTTCTGCACTTCTTTGGCAATGAGGAGCTCTTTCTCCAGCCGCTCCGTCTCGATTCGCTCTTCGAGAAACACGGATTTTTGGATGGATAGAACAGCCAAATTACCGAGGGATTGTAAAAAGTGAAGGCTGGTTTTCGAGAGTGGTTGGCCGGTTGCCTTGTCACTGACACCGATGACGGCCACCTTCTCCCCTTGAAGTCGAAGCGCGACGAGGGTCGCGATCTTGTTTTCGTTCAAAAAGCCAAATGTTTCATGCTGGTGGGGCTGGACGCGAAGAAGCTCTTGGGGTAGATCAAAGATCTCTTCGCGTTCTTGCTGGGAGGGCATACGGGTGAGCCCACTGGATGACATGACGGTGGGTACTCCGTCGATCAAAAAGAGAAGAAAAAATTTCCGAACCATCAGGTGGCCCAGGAGTGCGAATTTGAAGGTGCCGGCAATCTCCTTGCGGCTGATTGAGAAACTGAAATCTTTTGACAGTTCAAACAGTGTATTGAGTTCGAATACCCGGCGGTCCAACTTCCGGTTCATCTTGTGCATGTCTCCGAACAGTCGTGAGTTGGAGATGGCTACTGCAGAGATGATGCTGAGGCTTTCGACAAAGTCGATCTCTTGGTTATTGAGAATTCCGTCGTTCCCCTTGCGCCCGAGATATAGGTATCCGAGATGGTGATCACTTGTGCGAAGATTAAAAAATAGCCCGCGGTTTTTGCCCACAAAAAGTTCCGGATAGGGTAGGCCCAGCGACATGGGATCTACAACAATCGGTTCGTATTCGTTGTGTTTCCAGGGGAGTGTGAGGCGATCCTCCTCCAGCATGGAGGCGTGCCCCTTGATTCGTGTGAGGCGATAATCTCTTCGTTTTTGATCATAGAGCAAAACGGCACCTCGCGGCACCCTCATCTTGTCCATGGTGATGTGAAGAAGGTTGTCCAGAATGACGTCAATGTCACGTGATTCAATGAGTAGACGGCTGGTCTCCAGTAGAGTCCGGAGCTGGAATTGGGTCTCCTCCCTTCCGTTGGATATCGAGCCTTTAGTCACGAGTCTCCTCCCGGTTCAAAAAGAGTTGGACTGCTTGCTCTTCACTATCGAGAATCTCGAAAAAATCCGGATACCCCAAGAGGTCAAAAACATGATATACACGGCGACGCAAGTTACAAAACTTGATATCCCCGTCGTGGGTACGGATCTCTTCGATTCTCGCCATGAACATGCCCAGACCGGTACTGGCGATCTGTTCCAGTTTCCGGGCGTTGATAACGAAGCAGTATCGTCCGTTTCGCATCTGTTCGAGAAGGGCTGCTTCGAGAGTGTAGGCAGACTCGGTGCCGAGTTCACCTTCAATTTGGAAAATGTCTACCGGACCGTCTGTCCGGTGCTCCAGATGAAACGATTTCATACGTGTTGTCACTCAATGCGAGGTCTGTTCGAATATAGAGCTTCTGACATGTAGGCCGAAACAGAATGTTTGTCAACAGCTACCGGGAAGAGTACAGATTGGGGTGGTAGTTGGAGAACAGTCGGAAAGCTTATAAAAAAAAAGAGGGCAACACACGGTTCAGGTGTGTTGCCCTGACTATTCATCAAGAGAGACGCTACTTGAGCGCTCTTAAAATTAGTAAAATAAATAGCTTATCTACAAATCACGATTCATCGCTGTTCGCAATCCAGGAGTCCGCTCCATGTTCCTGACGGATCTTTTCCTGCAATCTTTTTGCCATGGCATAACTTCCAACATTTCCTAATCGCACACGGAACCAGACATCTCCCACCGATTCATCGCCGTGTTTCACGATATATGCATTCGGATAGCCCCGCTCTTTCCACTGATTGGCGTGCTTTTCTGCACGTTCTTCACTTCTCCAGGACCGTACCTGCACGGTAAATGAACCATTCGTTTGCCATGTGATTTCGAGAGATTCTTCACTGTCGGACTCTTCCTCTTCTTCGGCTTCGGCTGCTTCCTGCTCCAGACGTTCCTGCTCGACCTGAGCCAAACTATCTTGGCGCATCTGTTCCATCTCCTCTTCCCATACACGTTCCAGAGAGTCGAGTCGTGCCTGTTGCTCCGCTTCTTGTTGTTGCTGGATCTCTTCTTGGCTGGGACCACAACTCACGGCAAACAGAATCAGCGCGAGAGGAAGGTACGGGATGTAGCGTCTTGGATTCATATCCGATCGGATTATATGATGGAGGGCTTTTTCCGTGTTTCTGGAATCAACTTAAACGATTACACGATTTAACACAAGGATGAGCGATGGGTTCCAGACAGATTTGGGCGACCTGCAAAACGCGTGCAACCAGGAGGAGGGCAATCGAGGGTTTCCACAACCGGGAAATAGTCGTATTTTATGTAGACTTGGTATAAATAAAGTCCGCCTTCGGGCTTCAGAGTCTGGCCGAATCATGCTTCTTGAAGTACATAATCTTGTTAAATCATTCGAAAAAGGGAATCCTGTCGTAGACAGGGTCTCTTTCGAGGTCCAAGAGAACGAGATTTTTGCTCTTCTCGGTCCCAGTGGTTGTGGAAAAACAACGACGTTACGGCTGATTTCGGGATTCGAAGTACCGGAAGAGGGCGAGGTGGTATTAGAGGGTCGACTGTTGACGGGACAGGGACAGTTTGTTCCTCCTCAACAGCGTGGAATCGGGTTTGTATTTCAGGACTATGCCCTCTTTCCCCACATGTCTGCCCTTCACAATGTGGCATTCGGGCTTCAGCACTTGCCGCGTCACAAGAGAGAGGTCTTTGCCGAGGAGGTCCTTTGCCGTACCGGCATGGGGGATTACAAGGATCGTAGTCCCGCAGAGCTTTCAGGAGGACAGCAGCAGCGAGTTGCATTGGCCCGTGCCATCGCTCCGAAGCCCAATCTGGTGCTGCTTGATGAGCCGTTTTCCAATTTGGATGCGATGCTCCGTGACTCAACCCGAAAAGAGGTTCGATCAATCCTGAAAAAGGCGGGAATGAGTGCGGTGCTTGTAACCCACGACCAAGAAGAAGCGCTCTCGTTCGCTGACAGGATCGCCGTTATGAATCAGGGGAGAATCGAACAGATCGGGGTACCTGAAGAAGTGTATTACAAGCCCAAAACTCGTTTTGTCGCTCAATTTTTGGGTCGAACCAATCTATTGGAGGCGGAAGCTGTCGGTTCCCGCCAAGTGGAAACATCGATCGGGCCTGTAGATCTGGATTGTGAAGCGTGCGGTCGAGTCGTCTGCTCCATTCGTCCCGAACATTTGACAATTGAAGCTCCGGATGTGAATTCGGATACCCCGACCGGATTAATTATCGGGCGGGAGTTCAAGGGGCACGATATTACCTACCATGTTCTCTTCAAGGGTGAAAAATATATCGTTCACACCGATAATCGAGTCCTTTTCAATACCGACGACGCTGTTGTGATGCGGCCGCTTGAGCCAGCTGTTGTCCTGGACGAAGAGAGCGAATCCGTGATGAGCTCTGCTACTCTTTGATTACGGTTTGTTGCGATCGGATAGAAACAAAATTGGATGTAAACAAAAAAGGCGTACGATTCAGTGAATCGTACGCCTTTTTAAAATCCCGTTCCGTTGGGAACGTTCAAATCTTTAGTCGATCAGTATGACGGATTGATCGGGTGGGAATCGGCAACCCGATTCTTTTCACAGCCAGGTCCGCCATCATCGGCTTCTTCTTCAGTACAGGGTACAGGATGCTTGCCCAGTCCCCGGGTTTCGATTCGGTCAGAGCTGATTCCGTTCGTTCGGTAGAAGTTCGCAACAGACTCGGCCCGTCGAACACTCAGTCGAACGTTGTACTGGTCACCACCGACATGGTCAGTATAGGCATCTACCCGTACACGTACATCCGGGTTGTCACGAAGCTGCTGCACATTATCAGCCAACATACGAGATGCACGATCTGTGATGTCAGATTTGTCAAAGTTGAAGTTGACCGATGTCAGCTCTTCAATGTGGTCCGGCTCTGGTTCCGGCTCTTCTTCAACAAATCCTACTTCATCATCAAGCTCCTCTTCAGGCTCTTCTTGCTCAACTTCCGGTTCGGTAACTTCTTCTGTGGTTCGGCAACCGACACTCATGAAGAGCACTCCGACCATCAGGCTTGAAATAAGGAATAAATTAATCGATCTGGTCATAGTCTGTTAGCTTTGAGTTAGGAGAAAACGGATTAAAAAATATTATTTAATTTCATGATGTCTAAATGAAAATAGAGCGAATTGCGTTAAGGTGCTACACTTCTCTCGATTTTATTCAGATTCATTTCAGACAACGCCCGTGACTGCCTGTTTTGTCGCTAAATAAAAAAATACGGGATCATTGTAAAGAGAGAGAGGGGATACTTCCTCCTTTCAGTATAGAAAAAAGGGTCGTGAGAGATTGGTAACTATCTGCAAAGGACGTTATATTTGGGGTCTGTGATTGGGGCTATAGCTCAGCTGGCTAGAGCGTCGCGCTGGCAGCGCGAAGGTCCGGGGTTCGAATCCCCGTAGCTCCACTGGGGCAGGTCCCATGCAGCCAGCTCCCTTTGAATTCCGTCAGGGTCGGAAGACAGCAGCGGTAGAAGGTCGTAGCGGCGTGATATGGGGTGCTTGCCCCTCTTTTTTTGTTTTCCATTCTTCAAAGCGCTCTTTTCTCCTTTATAAGAGCAGGAGCCTCTTCGCAGGGGTGAATGCGGTCGTCATTTCTCGATTTGACGACTTTTAATCGACTCTGCGATCCGGACAGCGTGCACACGAGAGTTTTCAATAAAGAGACTGCTCGTGTCCATACCTCCGCATACCACACCGGCAACATAGATTCCCTGCCGGTTGGTTTCGAGCGAATTCTCGTCAAAATCCGGTTTTCGCTGATCGTCTTTCGAGAGTTCAATCCCCAGCGTCTCCATGAACTCGAAGTGGGGAAGATACCCGGTCATGGCCAATACAAAATCGTTCGGAATCGTCTTTATGCCATCCGGTGTCTCAAGATCTACCTCGGCTTCCCGAATCTCTTTGACACTACTGTTGAAGTAGGCATTGATTTCGCCGTTTTTGATCCGGTTTTCTATGTCGGGCCGAACCCAGTATTTGACCGTCTCCTTGATGGAGTTGTCCCGGATCGCCATGGTGACATTGGCATTGCATCTCCACGTCTCCAGTGCCACATCCACACCGGAATTTCCGGCACCGACGACGAGCACATTTTGCCAGGCATACGGGTGTGGTTCTTTGTAGTAGTGGCTCACTTTCGGAAGGTCCTCTCCGGGTACATTCATCCGTTTAGGGACACCGTAAAAACCGGTGGCAACGACGACATGGTCGGCGCGGTAGGTCGATTTATCCGTAATTACTGTGAAGTTTCCTTCTTCCCCTTTCAAGGACGTGACCTTCTCATAGAGGTGGATGGGCAGCTCCCACTTTTCGGCGACCCTACGATAGTATTCGAGTGCTTCACTCCGGGTGGGTTTCGGGCCGTGAGAAATGAACGGAACATCTCCGATTTCCAGCTTCTCCGATGTGGAGAAGAAGGTCATATTGACCGGATAGTGGTAAATGGAGTTTGTCAACGCCCCCTTCTCGAGGATCAGGAACGGGATATTGCGTCTTTTGAGTTCGATGCCGGTTGCAAGGCCGATCGGGCCTGCACCAATAATGAGTACCATGTGTTGCAAATTGATTGTCGGTGATGACCTATGGAGATTCAGCCTCTCGGGCCGATGTGGCGAGCCACTCGTTTCGTTGACGTCGACCGGCTCGGAGACCTTTTGTAAATCCGATGTAGATAGCGGTTCCCGTGATCAACGCAACCGAAACAGACAAGGTTCCGCTCGTCTCTGTCAGAGTCACCCATCCGACGGGTGGCGCCCAGACGAGTGCGGCGATCCACCAAGGGTCGCCCGATCCCGGTGGACATTTGCGGATGTATCGTTTGCTTACGGTTCGTGAAAGACTGCCGTAGACGACAGCCAAAAGCAGAAGAATGATACCCGCTGCCCACCCGGGTGTGTAGAGAAACGACATGAGCGGATTAGAGAAGACAATCACCGCCAATGAGGCCATCAAAATCCAGGTTGTGTAGGCAAATATACGTGCGCCGTCGTCCATGCGGAATATCGGGGTTCATTTTCAAATTGGACCGGAAAATACAAAAAGATCGAGGCAATTCGTGCCGGAAGTACCACCCCGGAAGACTATTGGAGCCATCGTTCCGGATTCACGTTTTGGTTCCCGTCCCGTATCATGAAGAAGAGTACGGGGCCCCGGATCGAGTTTTCATCTCCGGAACGACCAAGCGTATCTCCACGCTCCAATACTTGCCCTCTCGAGACATAAATTTCACTCAGATTTCCGTAGACGGTTTTGTAACGGCCGTGATGAACCATTACGACGTCTCCGAACCCCGGTAGAGGTTGTACAGCGAATACATATCCATTGTTAATGACGTCGACCGGAGATGCAGGCGGAACCGAAATGTCAATTCCCGGATTATTGGTTCGGGTCCCAAATACCGGATGGACCCGCTCGCCAAAGGATTCGGTTACCGTTCCACCGCTGACAGGCCAGGGAAGTTGATTTCGGTCAGAGCGAAAGGATGCTTCGAATTGTGCCAATTCATCATTCGAGACGGTGCGTCGCGGGCGCTCGAGCCGGGCCACGACGGCTTCCCTCTCCTCCGGATCCTCAATCGTTTCGGCGGCGGCAAGCTGACGTTGTCGCTCCTCTTCTTCAATGCGGATCGCCTCTTCACGTTCAATCAGTTCACTCAATGTTTGATTCAGGTCCTGCTGTTCCCGTTGAACCCGAGAGAGTTGTTCCGATAGAGATTCACGATCCTCTCGCAATTCGGTGGCCTGTTGTTCGAGCTCGCGTTCGCTCTCTTGCTGTCGGGCACGTTGCTCCCGAATTTGCGCAAGCTGTTCATCATTCTCGCGTTCGGTTTCGCGAAGTTCCACCAACGTAGCCTCGTACGCATCCTGTTGGGTTCGAATCTCCTCTTCCTGAGTCGCACGAAATGAATTGAAACGAGCCAAGTACGCCGATCGAATTAGTAACTGGTTGATGGAGGATGAGGTGAGAATGAGTGCCAACTCTGTTGCACGTCCGTGTTTGTAGAGATATCGAAGGGTCTGTTGATATTCACGGATTAATCGGTTCAACTCGGTTTCAAGCTCGTCGAGATTTCCGCGGATCAATCGAATTTCCTGCTCAACCTGACTTTGTTCCTGCTCCATTTCACGAATCTGTTCCCCCTGTAGAGCGACCAGTCTCGCCTGTTCTTCGTACTGCTGGAACACCTCCTCATAACGTGTTCGGGTTTGCTGGAGGCGGGATTCAACCAATTCGATCTGCTCTTCGATGGATTCGATTCTTTCTCGTGCCTGCTCCTGCTCCTGCTGGAGGGCTTGTCGTTGTGCCTCGTAATCCTGTTGTGCCCAGAGTGGAAGGGGAAGAAAGAAGAACAAGATTGTAAGGGTACGAATCGGTCTCATAAACGCTCGGTCCGGATGCCGGATGGTAGATCCAGTTGCAGAGGTGGAAGTTCGCCGTTGGGCGTTGCCTCCCGAATCAAAAGGGTCAGTCGTGTCTCTCCGTCCGTTCCAAAGATGGTAATCTTGCCGGGTAATCGAAATGACCCCGACTCCCGATGGAGCTCATAGACTGCACGATCGTAGAGTGCATTCGGATCCGACTCCTTGTGTAATTCAAGGACCGTTCCGCTTTGTCTGGTAACTATCAGACGGGTACCATTCTGCAGCTGAACGTCAAGGTGTGTGTCGTTTTCAAGAATTTCTTCAATGTCCCGTGAATCCAGACGAACCTGGAAGAGCTCCGTTAGTGGAAGAGTCGAGAGAGCACCGAGGGGTGTCAGTCCCGGATTGTCTCTGGAGACGATCTGCAAGAGATTATCCATCTTGTTCCAGACCCGAATGGAGTCCTGATCGACCAAGATTTCCCCACCATCAATACCGATCCGGTTCCGAAAAGAGAAGAGCGCTCGCTCTCGATCTGCATGAAACTCTACGGTTATACGGTCACTTCCGCCCGGTTGCGAAATGAATAAACGCCCTTCACCCGAAATTCGCTCAAGTTCGGGCGTTTCTCCATGAACAAGATGAACGAGTTCCTGCGGGCTCAGATCGGATCTGCGCAGTTCTCCCATCTCCAAGGTCTGGATGGATGTCCGACAACCGGAAGCAAGCAACAGAATCGCCAACATCCAGGTCGGGAATCCCCGGTCAGTCGTAGCGCGAGAGAATCTGCTGGACGCGTTGCACATAGTGTCCTCCAAAGAGGTTGGTGTGAACCAGTAACGGATAGAGTTGGTAGATCGGTATTCGTTCCTGGAACCCGGGTTCCTCCGGGCGAACTGAGAAATAGGATCGATAGAAGGTATCGGAAAATCCGCCAAACAGTTTTGTAAAGGCGATTTCAATCTCCGGATTTCCATAATAGACAGCCGGGTCGATCAAGGCAGGCGTTCCATCCCGGCAACAAAGCACATTTCCACTCCAGAGATCACCGTGGAGCAGGGAGGGCTGTGATGGCGGGAGCAGGTTCTCGAGTTTGGCTGCTATTCTGTTCCATGCATCCCGGTCGGCATTTCGAAGTCGGCCGGAATTTAATGCGAGCTTTATTTGCGGTTCGATTCGCTCCTCTCTGAAAAACCGAATCCAGTCGTCCGAATCCCGGTTGGACTGGGCGAGTGTTCCGATAAAGTTGTCCTCCGCGAGACCAAACCGTTTCCGCGTGTTACCGTGAAGTTGTGCGATGGTCTCTCCCAGCGATTCCATTCCCTTTTCGTGAAACGGGATGGTTTCCAGAAAGTCGAGGAGGAGGTATCCGGGGCGGTTTTCGTCCGGGTTGGCCCATGCATGCACAGTCGGTATTCGAGCCGGATGAACAGCCTCTCGCAAGTACTGTAACCCACTCGCTTCCCGCTCAAATATCGAAGGGAGGGGGGATTGGCTCCATTTAAGAAAGAGGGGGCCTTCCGGAGTGTCGAGCCGGAGAGCCTGATGAATGTCACCACCGTGAACCGGAGTGAACGATTGAATATGATGGCCCAATGTACGCTCCAATCGCTGGTGCAGGGCGTCCGGGAGTCGGCTCATGGAGTCGTCTCGATCGACGGTTTCAGTTGTTCGAGCAAATGTCGGTTGCTTCGATAGAGAACCTGATAGACACGTTCGAATCCATCGATCCCCCCGTGATACGGATCCGGTACGGATGGACTGTCTGCTTCCGGGTCAAAATCCCGCATCAAACGAACCCGACGCTTCTTCTCGTCGTTGTCGGCATGGACCAAAATATCTCGATGGTTCTCGGTGTCCATGGCCAGAATCAGATCAAAATCGTCCAGGTCCCGAGAGTCAAACGCTCTGGATCGCGAGTGAAGTGTGACTCCATGGCGATTGGCAACCTCTTGAGATTTTTGGTTTGCGGATTCCCCCCGATGCCATCCGGAGGTACCGGACGAGTCGATCAGAAAGAATGGGTCCAGTTCTTCTTCGCATATCAAATGCTGAAAAATACCTTCTGCTGTCGGACTACGGCAAATGTTCCCCAAGCAGACAAAGCAGATCCGGTACGGATTCTCTCTGGAAATGGTGCGGCCGGGCCAGTCGTTTTTACTCATGGTGTTGGCATCGTTGCATTGGTGAACTGTCAACGCAAAAGATAGCGTTTCAGGAGAGGAAATTCATGCTCCACTCTCGATCCTATTCGCTTTATTTGGCCTTCCGGAGTCAAAGATTGTATGTTTGTCTCTGATCTGTCGTGGTGTGCATCAGATCATTTTTTGTGCAGAATTTCGTATATTGGACGCTTCCGGTTTTTTCCAAACAGGACGCAACGCATCGGTATGAACAGACGATTTGAAGAGGTAAAACAGCTCACGTACCCAAAGGCAGAGGTCGAGATTCTGCAGTGGTGGGAAGAGCAGAGGATCTTCGAGAAGAGCCTGGAGTCCAGGAGGGACGGAATACCGTTCACATTCTATGAGGGGCCGCCTACTGCCAACGGCAAACCGGGAATTCATCATGTTCTTGCACGTACAGTCAAGGATTTGATCTGCAGGTACAAGACGCTTAAGGGGTTTCGGGTCGATCGAAAAGCCGGTTGGGATACACACGGACTGCCTGTAGAGATCGAAGTCGAGAAGGAGCTCGGTCTCGATGGGCGTCAGCAGATCGAAGAGTACGGTGTGGCCAAATACAATGCCCGGTGTCGGGAGAGTGTACTCAAGTACAAAGATCTTTGGGACGAGCTGACCCGTCGCATGGGCTATTGGGTCGACTTGGATAACCCCTATGTCACCTTCGAAAACGATTATATCGAATCGGTTTGGTGGGCGTTCAAAACGCTTCATGAAAAGGATTTGATCTACAAGGGGTATAAAATTCAGTGGTACTCCCCCGGAAGTGCCACAGTTCTCTCGTCACACGAGGTGAGCCTCGGGTACGAGGAGACGCAGGATCCGTCCATCTATATCCGATTTCCGGTAGAAGGAGAAGAGAATACCAGTTTTCTCGCCTGGACCACCACCCCATGGACCACGGTGTCGAATCTGGCATTGGCCGTTCATCCGGAGTTGACCTATGTCCGGGTGCAGATGAAAGGCGATCGTGACGAAACGCTTATTTTGGCCGAAGGGTGTCTGGACGATGCGCTCATCGATGATTACGAGATCATCGACCGCTGCCCGGGTAAGGAGTTGCTCGGTATGCGTTATGAGCCTCTGTTCGAGGATGCACTCCGAGAAATTGAACGCGAACAGGCCTTCCGTGTAATTGCAGCCGACTATGTAACGACCGAAGACGGGACCGGTGTGGTTCACACGGCCCCGGCCTACGGAGCCGATGACTTTGAGAGCTGCCGGCGTGAAGGAATCCCACTTTTCAATCCAATTGATCGGGAAGGTCGTTTTACTGATCAGGCACCGGAGTGGGAGGGGGTCTGGTTCAAAGAGGCAGACAAGCCGATCTCTCGTGCACTCAAGGAGAAGGGGCTACTCTACCGGCACGAGACTTGCGTACACAACTATCCATTTGACTGGCGAAAGGGTACTCCCCTGATGTCCTACCCGGTCGAGTCCTGGTTTATTCGGACGACCAGCGTCAAAGATCGAATGGTCGAATTGAACCGGGAAATCAATTGGAAGCCGAAATCCACAGGAACCGGACGATTCGGTACATGGCTGGAGAACAATGTCGATTGGGCGATCTCCCGACAGCGTTATTGGGGAACTCCGATTCCGATCTGGGTGAGTGACGAGAATGCCGACTACATCGAGTGTATCGGCAGTGTGGACGAGCTTCGGAAGAAAGCAGGACTCTCCAGTGACGAGGAAATCGATCTGCACCGGCCGTGGCTCGACGAGATCACATGGGAAGCACCGGACGGTTCGACCATGCGTCGGGTTCCCGATTTACTGGACGTCTGGTTCGACTCGGGCGCGATGCCTTTTGCTCAATGGCACTACCCATTCGAGAACAAAAAAGAGTTTAAAACGCACTTCCCGGCAGATTTTATTGCCGAAGGTGTGGATCAGACCCGGGGTTGGTTCTACACGTTGCACGCGCTCGGGACCATGCTTTTCGACAAACCTGCCTACGAGAATGTTGTCTCCAATGGTCTGGTTTTGGACGAGAAGGGAAACAAGATGAGTAAATCGAAGGGGAATACAGTGGATCCCTTTGAGGTGATTCAGGCTTATGGAGCGGATGTTGTCCGTTGGTACATGATGAGCAATTCGGCTCCCTGGGAAAATCTCAAATTCAGTGAAGAAGGGCTCAAGGAGACGCAGAGGAAGCTCTTCAACACCGTGGTAAGCACCTACTCATTCTTTGCGATGTATGCAAATATCGATGGCTTTACCTACGATGGAAACCCGCTTGTCCACAGCGAGCGAACCGAGATGGACCGATGGATCCTCTCGCGCATGAATACAACGATCAAGCGGGTAGACGAACACCTGGACAACTACGAACCAACCCGGGCCGCCCGGGAAGTCGAACAGGTGGTCGATGATCTAAGCAACTGGTATGTACGACGAAGTCGTCGACGATTCTGGAGGGAAGGGAAGTCTCTGGACAAGACGGCCGCCTATCAAACATTGTACGAGTGTCTCTCCGATATGGCCATCATCATGAGTCCGTTTGCACCCGCATTTGGTGAATGGCTGCACCGGAATTTGAACAGCGTAACCGGACGGGATGTCGAATCCGTGCATCTGGCCTACTACCCGACGGTAGAGGAGACCTCCATTGATCGTCCTCTGGAACATCGTATGGAGTTGGCACGCATCATAAGCTCGACGGTTCTTCGAATCCGGAATCAGATTGACATGAATGTCAGACAACCACTGGCTCGAATCATATTGCCGCTCAAGAGTTCGGAGCGGGAAGCGGTGGCATCGGTACGTGACATCATTCTGGATGAAGTTAATGTCAAAGCGATCGAATTTGTCGATGACGATTCCAAGATTGTTAGTAAGAAGGCAAAGCCCAATTTCCCTGTATTGGGGAAGAAGATCGGGAAGCTGATGAAACCGGTTGCTGCTGCAGTTGCGCAGATGACGACCGACGAGATAACCACATTCGAAGCCGAAGGGCAGTTTGACATGTCTCTTGAGGGCGGAGAATCCGTAACGCTGGTCAGAGAAGATCTTGAGATTCTTCGGTCCGGTCTGGAGGGATGGAGTGTCGAGACCGAGAAAGGGGTCACAGTTGCGCTGGATACGGAGATTACCGATGAATTACGGAGAGAAGGACTCGCCAGGGAGCTGGTCAACAGAATTCAGAACATGCGAAAAGAGGCCGATTACGATGTAACCGATCACATCGATGTCGGGCTTCGCGGGGATGGTGAGATTGGAGAAGCGGTGCAGGCAATGAAAGAGTATATTCAGACAGAGACGTTGGCCGACTCGCTGACAACGGACGCCCTTCCCCAAGCCGATTTTGTGAAAGACTGGGAAGTCGAAGGAGTTCCTTTTGAAATTTCGATTCGACGAACGATCAACCATTAACTGAAGTATTATGGCAGCATCCAAAAAAGAGTCCAAAGAGAGAGTTTCTCCTTATAGCGATGAAGAACTGGAGTATTTCCGGGAAATCATTCTGCGCAAACGAGACGAATCCGAGCAAGAGCTCGAATCTCTGCAAAGTTCCCTTCGGGAGAGTATGGAGAATGCGTCCGATGAGTCGGCCTACTCCTTCCATATGGCCGATGCAGGAACCGATGCACAGGAGCGCGAGAAGACCTATATGCTCTACAATCGAACCCGGAAGTTTGTTCGTTATCTGGACGAAGCAATCAAACGGATCGACAACAAAACCTACGGGGTTTGCAAAGTGACCGGGAAGAAGATTGCAAAAGGGCGTCTCGAAGCGGTTCCACACACTCAGCTCAGTATTGAGGCCAAACTGAAACGACGCTGATCCATCATCAAGCGCAGAAGAATTCCGCAACGTTTTGACTGAACGAATACGTAAGCTGCGTCTACTCTTTGTTCCAATTTTGGGGGTCTGGATCCTGGATCAGATCACCAAGCACTGGGTTCGCTACTCAATGGAACTTCATCACCTGGAGATTATTGACGGGTGGCTGCAGTTCAACTATACGCAGAATCCAGGTATGGCGATGGGTATGGAGTTCTTTTCAACTCCCGTGATTAGTGGTGTGGCCATCCTGGCAACGATTGCCATCTTTGTCTATCTGCTTCGAAATCTGGAGAGCTCGACAACGGCCTATCTGATCTGCATGGGGGCCATTCTGGGCGGAGCACTCGGAAATATTACGGATCGGTTGACGATGGGCTATATCGAAGGGCACGGATCTCTCCTGGATGGTCATGTGATCGACTTTATCCACTTCAATCTGGAATTATGGGATCGACCGGTCTTCCCCTATATCTTCAACGTCGCCGACATTGCCATCACCACATCGATTATCGTGATGCTTCTCTTTCACAATCGAGTGATGCCAACACCCTCTACTCCAGCATCAGATTCTTGATAAAGCTGTCTCCCTGTTCGTCCGGTTTATCGAGCTTGTCGTCCGGATGATCCAGGTTCAAATGATCGAGCGGAATGGCCACCTCTTCGACCATCTCCAATCCGAAACTACGCAGCCCGACCCGTTTGACCGGATTGTTGGTGAGCAGCCGTAATTTTCGGATCCCCAGTTGATGGAGAATTTGCGCTCCGACCCCGTAGTCCCGATAGTCCATCGGGTTGCCCAACTGCTGACGAATCTCCTCGATCGAATGTCCCTGATCCTGTAGCTCCAGGGACTTGAGTTGGTGGAGAATCATCCGGTTACGAGTCATTTGATCCATGTAGAGCACCACCCCCTGCCCGGCCTCCTCGACCATGCGCAGGGTTTGATGCAGAAGTCCGGTTTTGTCACTTCGTTTACTTCCGAAAATATCTCCCAACGGATTGGACGAGTGAACGCGGACAAGAACCGGATCTTCTTCGGTCCACTCGCCCTTGGTCAAAGCCAAGTGGGTATCCTCGGTCGCAATCTCCTGAAAGGCGTGCAGTGTAAAATCGCCATAGATCGTGGGGAGATGAGTCGAGGATCGTTTGGTAACCAGCGATTCGTGCTTCATGCGGTAGGCGATCAGATCCTTGATCGTGACCAGGATCAGATCGAACTCACGTGCAATCTCGATCAACTGAGGCAAACGGGCCATCTCTCCGTCATCCTTCATGATCTCGCAGATCACTCCGGCCGGTTTCAGGCCAGCTAGGCGAGCAAAGTCGATGGCTGCCTCCGTATGACCGGCCCGCCGCAAGACTCCTCCCCGCGCACCGATTAGTGGAAAGACGTGTCCCGGTCGGCGGAATTCGTTCGCGGAGACTCCGTCGCGAATCATCGCGCGGATTGTATTGGCTCGGTCCGATGCCGATATCCCGGTGGTGGTCAGCTCTTTGTGATCGACCGAGATGGTAAATGCCGCTTCATTCGGGTCGGCGCCCTCGGATACCATGTAGTTCAGGTCCAGATCGGTCGCCCGTTCCCGCGTAACCGGAACGCAGATGAGCCCGCGTCCATGTTTGGCCATGAAGTTGACGGCTTCCGGGCTCGCCATTTCGGCAGCCATCAGGAAATCCCCTTCATTCTCGCGGTCTTCATCGTCCACGACAATAATCATCTTCCCCTGGCGGATCTCCTCGATCGCCTCTTCAATGGTATGAAACGGCTGTTCAGACATGACTTCTGCTCCATTCCGTGATCGGCATCGGACCAAACGGCCGGGCGGTCACGGAAAAGGGATTACTTGTCCGATTTATCAGGATTGACATCGACGATGGCACCCTTTTGAAACCGGATCTTCACTCCGTTGTCCACTTCCAATAGAACCGTTTCGTCATCATCGGAACTCAAGTGACCGATGAGACCACCGCTGGTCACCACCTTGTCCCCCTTCTTCATTTCCTGGACCTTGTTGGTAATCTCTTTTTGCCGTTTGGTCTGCGGGCGGATGATGAAAAAATAGAAGACAAAAAAGAGGGCTGCCAGAAAGAGCAGGTTGATCAGCGCTCCGTCGGAACCGCCGTCCGGGGGAGCCATCATGAATACGGAATTGATCCAGTTCGTCGTCATAGTGTGTCCTAATCGTTCGTGTTTTCGGGATAGCCCTAAAGATAACACATTTTTGAGCCCTGCCCAATGAAGTCACATGTCCTGAAGCGCAGGAGAGAGGCGCTCCCGTTCCCTTCGGGTTGAACCGGTTGTGTCGGGATCGGAACCCGGATGAGGGTCGTCTCCGGAGAGTGTATGAAATCACGATTCACGAGTGGAATTTCTCTCCTTTCCGTTCCATCTCTTCCAGCTGGCCGGGAGCAGTAAACCGGTCTCCAGCGGTCGATCGCAACGCTTCGAGACGTTTCAAGACAGAGGTAATCCCCTCTTGATCCAGGTATCGAAACGGTCCACCAGTAAAGGGTGGGAACCCGAGGCCCAAAATGGCACCCAGATCCCCGTCCTGCGGCGTGAGCAAAATCCCGTCCTGCAAGCACCAGGCCGCTTCATTGACCATGCTCAACAGGAGGTGGTCACGAATCTCTTCCTCTCCGGGTGCTTCCCGCCCGGAATCCTCCAGTAGTTCTGCAAGCGCAGGATTCAATCCCGAACGCTTGCCATCCTCGTATTGATAGATCCCCTTGCCGCTCTTGCGACCCAGTTCCCCTCGCTCTTTCAGATTGGAGGAGAGGGTACTGGTGACTCCGCCTCGTTCGTCAAATAGAGGCTTGAGAACGGAGGCGACGTGTGCGCCTACATCGATTCCGACCTCGTCGAGCAGCGTGAG